>NZ_MAFX01000001.1:0-57066 GCF_001683555.1 Methanohalophilus sp. DAL1
TCACAATATAAAGAAGCCCTTGACTCCTATTCCAAAGTGCTAAATATAGATACAATTGATTCAAATTATGCCAAATCATATCTTGGTCAGGGTAAAGTCTATGCCTATGAAAATTTTGACCATGAAGATATGTATGACCCAAAAAGGGCACTATATTGTTTTGAAAGGTCGATTGAGTTATATTCAAAATCTGTAGAATGTTGGATTGAGCTGGTTGATATTTATATCAAGTTCGAACGCTTTGATGATGCAATAAAGGCTACACAGGAATCTTTAAAATTAGGTTCCAAAAATCCAGATGTTTGGATTGCAGCGTCCGCTTTCTATGAATTTATGAGTATAAAATGCACGGAAAAAGCTTCTGAATTGAATCCAACCAATGAACTTATCCAAGAACGTTTGGAAATCAAGGATGAAAATAATATATGGTTAGATATGAATTATTTTTTCTATGTGCGTTCCAACGAAAAGTAAAATATAATTTATAATTTTCTACAAAAAATAGAGGTAGGTAAACATGAACAGACACAAATTATTGATTATTGCAATGATATCCATATTCTGTGTAACCATCTTATCATCTGGTTGTTCCACGAGTACAAATGATAATCTTAACCAAGTACAAAATTTTGATAATATAATCTTTAAAGACCAAGATAAGTTGTATGACTTATATGAAGAAATTGAATCAAAAAAAGATTATCGTGCTTTTGCAGGTGAATCTACACGTGATTATCCTGATGCAGAAGAATATACCGAATTTTCAGAAGATGCAATTTATCACCTAAGGGAATATGGTAATTTTCTTAAAGAAAATAAAAATACATTAGAACAAGACGGAATCGACACATCAACTAAATTCTACAACATTTCAGAATGTTACAGAAATATACTTTCTATGGATGCTGAAATTTTAAATGTATTTTATAATGAATACGTTTGGGAAAAGAAAGTTGATTTTAATGTACCAGGGTACAATAAATATATGGACTTTTCATTAATAGCTATACACCATGTTGAAGAATATGAATATTTTTTAAGAAACAATGAAGAAGAATTAGAAAAAAGCGGAGTCGATGTCTCTGACTTATTGATTACAATTTCATCATACAAGCAGGATATAAAATACGTGAGGAACAATATGTAATTCATAAGTACAGTAGTTCTCTAATTTTCGTTCCATCTTGTTCCTACCACGATTGAATTACCTTAAACACTGCACTACTAGCTGAATTCTTAACTTTCTCCTAAGCCATTCTTCAACAAACAGAATAAATCTGGCAAACTGAACTTGTCTTCATCAATGGTTATTGGACCTGGTTTTACAATTGTGAAATGCTTTTTCTGGAGATAGAGCCATACATTTCTGAGCAGGAACGATATTATTGTAAAGAAATACCTGAAAGTCACATCTTTTGTTGATGTTCTTGGTTTAACAATATTTCTCATCCTGTAAGATGATTCGATAGCAAACTCATACTTTTTCTCTGGTTTTAGAGTACCGACAGAACTGTGAAGAAGAATGCTTTGATTTGCCTAGATAAGTTCTTCAAGACTTAGTTTCCTGATTTTTGTTGCATTGTTACCGAATACAGCAAAGCTAAGAACACTATTATTACTTTTGACTGTCAAAGTCGGGTTAAAAATGTACTGTGTAGGTACTTTTTTAGTATTTCTTAGTATTTTTTAGTGTATCATTGATCACTTAACTGTTAAAATTAAAAGTAACACGATTAAAATAGAAATAATTAATTGTTTAAACTGGTAATTTTGCTTTTATTTTTTTTTATTTTTGAATTGGTTTACTGTCTGCCCTCGGGTCAACTGTTTGAGGTTCATCTTGTCCCTGGTCGTTGTCTCCCATTCTCTTTTGTAGGTTATTTCTTGTTTTTTCAATGAAACCGAAAAGTAATTGGTCAATGTCCTGTTTGATTTCTTCTGTTTGTTTGCCGCACTTGGTATCTTCCAGACCGCAGAGTGTTTGACTTCTCAAAACATCGGTTATCAACAAGTCGATTTGTTTTTGACAGTTAGTGCATTCGGTATTGTCTATCGCTTCCGAAAGTTTATCGAGTGCGGTAGCATAGTCCTCTTTCTAGATAAATCATATATTTAATTTTCATTGTAACCAAAAGCACCAGAAAGGAAGACATTTTTCCAATATTGCTCCCTATCAATTATAACCTTATCATCAGTTTTCATGGAATAATATTCCAAAAGTGAAAATTTAAAATTATTTCTTGCATAGTCGAAACTTTCTTTAGCAATTATTTCCATCAAATTTTTATTTCCGCCGTGTCCAGTATCAATATATTCCCTCCATCTAGACCAAATTCCAGAATCCCCATGGGCAGAGCCAACATACATCTTACCATTCTTTTTATCGACTATGAGGTACACACCTTTCACATGTTCAAGTGCTGCTTTCCAATCAATTTTGTTAGTCTTAAAAATAGTCTCCAAAATGTGAAAATCATGATTAATATTTTCATAACCACAGAAGTGCTCTCCTGAATATGGTCTGTCAAATATCTGCGAAACAATCAATTTCTCATAGTGTTTCTCAAAATTATATACACTCGTTGGTGTACCAGGACTTTGATAATGGACGAGCAGTCTACCTATGAATTCTTGACCTTTCTCAAGCAGTTCTACAGTATATGAAGCCTTATGTCTGGCTTTGACTTCAAAGATTCCACCAAATAACCACTTGTCATGTTGATGATAGCGAATCATTGAAAATATGTATTTTCGGCTGAAGCGGTCTCTTTTTTCACTACGCCAGCTATTCCATCCTTGCCATTCATCTCTGCTTCGTACGAATACATCTAAAGGATGTTCTGAGCCGTTCCATACAGCGAAGTGAATTTTGTAGTCTTCTGGGTTCTCAATTTTAATTAGATTTTCAATTGTTATATCCATAATGTACCAATCCATAATATTTAAGAAAGTAATACATTTATGGGTGATATCGGATGACATTACTATTTATTTTCCATTCATCATCTTCAAAAACAAATTCTATATTATAATTATTTGTTATATGAATTCCTTCCATATCCCATGTAATATCTACGTTCAGTGTTGTGACCTTATCTGTTACTGTTTTTTCAATGATTTCATAATCAGATATTGAATAATCAGTAGCATACACAATATTATGTATTTGATCCTTAGAATACTCTTTTTTTAAATCATTGGAAAACAAATCGTAGATATCATCGCCTTGAATTCCATTATAATAAATAACGTATTTTTTTAGTGTGTTCTCTGGGTTTGATGTTATAGATTCCGTACACCCAAAAGAGAACATTAATACTAATAAAACCAAAGTCACGAGAATTAAATTCTTTTTTCTCATTTTCAAGTTCACCATAATTTTTACCTTTATATCTATATTATTTGTAACTTGTTCCTTTTTCCTTTGGAAAATGTGCGCCTATTTTTCTAATTTGCAAAAATTATTCAGGATTCCATTCCCAAAATTCGAACATTAATTCCCCATCTCGCAGTCACCTATACCCCGGACAAATGTCAAATGTCCAAGGCCTGTATATAGCGTTTTTAAGTATATTTATATTATATTCTTACACAATGAAAGGTGAAATATACTTTTATTAGGACACTTCAAATTAAATTTAATAATAATTGATTTACCTTATTCCCTTATTAATATTTCGAAATAGCTACATTTTACTAAATCACGCAGGGCAACATCTATAAAAATCATTATAACAACACCACAATCAAAAAAATATTATTTCAAAATTCTAACTCTGAATTACCAAACTCCCCCGTCCCCCTGTCCTCCAAATCCGGCGGGTGTCGGTGTCGGATGATACTGGCAGATCAGGACATAATCTGCACCACAGGTTAAGCTCATGGTACCAAAAAGACCGATCAAGGCCGAAAAATCTGGCAAACCTGAACTTGTCTTCATCAATGGTTATTGGACGTGGTTTTACAAATATGAATATATCCAATGGTAAAAGGGCTATTGAAGAATATAAATCAAATAATCTTCTTCCATTATTTTTCGTTGGTTACTTTTTTGCATCCATTTTCATTAACTTAACTCTTGGATTGCTTATAGTTATAATTTCATCGGTGGTACTTTATTCTGATTCTAAAAATATTGGTGCTGGCAAACATTGTGAAAAAGAAACATTATCCCCTATTACATGGAAACCTTTTTCATGGCTATTATTCACGATATTTTTCTGGATAATTTCATATCCATACTATATGATTAAAAGAAAAGAGATTTGGGAAATGAATTTAGGATATTCGGATATATAAAAATACAAAGAAGGGTTGGATTAATTCATACTTTCATTCCTTTTAATGATATATACTAATACTACAATGAGATTTAATAACCAAATACATCCACCTATTGCCCATAAAACAGAATTTGGATTCCATGTATCAGTGTTCTTTTTAACATATTCACTATCATTATAGAGTGCTATCGGAAGAACTATCCAAGCAATTAATAACAAAAATCCAATAAGTGCGTCAAATCTAGGTGAGTCAGCTATTAAGGCTACAAAAATCCATAGAAATAACCATAATAAACTTGAACCAATAAGTGCCTTGTACCAGTCCAAAGAAGCTGATGAATGAGATTTTTTTATAGAAGGACTAGTTCCAGGCAGGTTTCTAACACCACAATGTGGACAAATTTCAGCTTCTTTTTTTATGATTATGCCACAACTGCGACAAAACATCTCATCTGGTTCTTTGTGTCTTTTTTGCTCATTTTGTTCATCCATGGTTAATAATCAGCCCCCATAGCATCAAGGTCTTTTCTTGCATTTGAAATCATAGAATATGTATGAATTGGAACTATGACTATTCCAAATAATAGATAGTTAAAAGTTAAGAAATTGATTATTGCTAAACCCCATTTTCCCACATAAATATAACCAAGTGGTGTTATAAGTATACTGAGAATTATTGCTATTGTTTTATCTTTTTCTGCAAGTTTCTGCAACTCATATATTCGTAAATCTGAACCATATGCTTTTTGAGATTCATTTTGTATTTGTCTAACACCACAATGTGGACAAATCTCTGCTTCTTTTTTTATAATATTTCCACAACTAGAACAATAAACTTCATCTGAGCTTGGATCCATTACTTTTTCTTCCATAAAATAGTCCCCTTAAAAATTATATTTCTAATATAGATGCATTACAAAAATCTCTAAGTGCATTTCACTTCTCTCGTAAAGCCAAAGCCCCTCCGATAATTAATATTAATCCAGATATTATCCAAAATGCAGAAACAGCTATAAATCCAAATATACCAGATATAAGCATCAAATATCCTGCATATTTATTGTTTTTATTAGCAATAGCTCCACCCACAATTCCAATTATACCGAGCAATATTGCCCCGAAACCACCACCAACAACTAAAGATGCATCCTGCATGCCAAAAGCACCTGCTATACCACCAACTGATATTGCAAAAATACCTGCAATTATACCAATCAATCCACCTATTATGCCCAGTATCATTTCACCGGTTCTACTTTTAGAATTGTCAGGGACATTTTCTTTTTGCCTAACCCCACAGTGTGGACAAATTTCTGCTTCCTTTTTGATAATATGCCCACAACTAATACAATAAGCATCATCCGTATTTGGAACATCTGTCATTTCTTCCATGAGTATCTATCCTATTATCGAGGTAGAATTTTTATTAGAAAGTGCTACCAACTGCGATTTTATAATCACTTACATCTTTATCAAATTCAATATTCGGAACATCAAAACTCCAAGATTCGCCAGCTCCTATATCATTAATATTATCTAGAGAACTACCTATTAAATTTCCATTAGCATCATAAAATTTTACACGGACTTCAGCATAAGACAAATCCTTGTTGGCTTTTGCAGTACCAACTACTGATGTTGTACCATATTCACCTGTTTGTAATTGATGGTCCAAAATTTCTAAATCTGGTTGTTCATTGTCTTTATTTGTAGAGGAAGATGAAGGGTCACTAGTACTGTCACCGCTACCTTCACTATACTCAGGAGAATCTGTACATCCTAATGATACAAACACTAATGAAAATATCAAAAGGACAATTATTATTTTCAATGCGGAATTTTTCATATATAATACACCTACTTAATATTTTAAATGTTACATCATATTTCAACTTTTCTATTTATCACTAATTTTGACTTTTGATTCTTCTATTTTATCTATTATCCGACAGTCTTTGCACTATGCACACTGGTGATAATTGGGCTGCATTTTATGGATCAGTAACCAATCTTAAATTGAATTATTTTTTTAAAAGCATGCTTAAAGGGCTCCTTCTTGGCATGTTTCTTAACGTATTCCTTTCAGTATTAAAACCCCCGAAGCCAATATCAATATCGCACATATATGGAATGGTGTTTCGAAGGATACATAGCCGGCCAGTATTCCTCCAAACAGGGGTCCGGTTGCCATACCTGCCGCCTGTGCACCTGTTATTACGCTTATCCGACTGCCTGTTGAATGCCCGCCTGTCATATCCACTGCCAAAGCCATCAAGGGCGTTTCGACTGCGGCCATTGAGATTCCCTGCATTATTCGCAGTATTATTAGCTCTTCAATATGTATTACATGTCCCAATCCGACAACAATCAGGGCATTTACTGCAATACCTGAGATAATTATCCATTTGCGTTCTATGCGATCGGACAGAATTCCCATTGGTGTCTGGAAAACAATACGGGATATTACATAGGCTGAAACTGCCAGGCTGAGGAAAAACTCCCCTGTCTGAAGCCTCTGCTGGTAGGCCGGTAGAAGGGAAAGGACGATGGTAATTCCCACCATCATCATGAAAATTGCAACTGCAAGGACATAGTACTCCTTCTGGTTTGCATGGTCCGCCGTTTTTGGTTCTTCTGGTTGTGGTGGGGGTGCTGTTTCTTTTACGAAAAATTGTACCAATAACAAAGTTGCAAGTACAAGAAATCCACATATATAGAATCCAACATCAAAGTTTGATATCGCCAGTATTCCTCCGGCGATGATGGAACCTATCCCGAAAGCAAAACCCCTCAGGCTTGAGTATATCCCGATTGCCTGGCCCCTTACAGATGAAGTGGAAAGGTGGGTAACCATTGCTACAATCGCAGGAACTGTAGCTCCAATGGCAATTCCCTGTATAACACGCAGTACTGTCAGGCTCTCAAGTGAGGAAGTATAGGGATAGGATAAACAGAGAAGGGTATAAATGACATATCCCACAACAAGAAAATCCTTTCTCCTGTTGAGTCGGTCACTCAAGCGGCCCATAAAAGGCTGGGATATTGAATTTGCAATTCCAAAAGCTGCAGTTGCAATCCCGGCTTTCAGTACTGCAGGCATCTCTGCTATTATTCCTGCATCAAGCCGGGCCGCATATAGAGGTATAAAAAACAGTAGCATACCTGTTGCCAGATCTTTAAATACCTTGGAAAAAGACAGGATGTAGAGTTGTCTGTCAATAGAGTGCTGGTTTTCTTTCATGACATGATCCGGATATCTTTATGGGTTATCTATTAAAGGGAATATATCTTTATAGATTTCCGGAGTACAAAATGTTTATCTAATTAAGCAGATTGGATGAAGTCTGCAGGAAATTCACACATAGATTACCTGATTGGATAAGGAGTGCCCAAAGAATAGGTTCACAGGCTGCCATCATGTAATTCTCTGTAACTTCTCCTTTCTTATTTGATTTATTTATATAACTGAATTCATAAAAGAAAATTACCAGTATCATAATACCGTTAAATTTGCAAATTTTACATGGTAAATCTTTATAAATATTGAATCCAATCAAAAACGAAAAGGTGATCCTGTGATGAAATACTGGCAGCCAGAATATGAAACCATGCAAAAAGATGAAATGCGCCAATTACAGTTAAAACGACTAAAAAAAACGGCTGCAAACGTCTATGGAAACGTTCCTTTCTACAAAGACAAATTTAAAGCACTTGATGTCTGCCCTGAAAATATCAATTCAGTTGATGATATCACAAATCTTCCCATCACAAAAAAATCCGATCTCCGTGCCAACTATCCTTTCGGACTGTTCGCAACTCCTAACAAAGATGTAGTCCGTATTCATGCATCCTCTGGAACCAGTGGAAAACCCACGGTTGTCGGATATACAGAAAATGATATTCGTACATGGGCAGACATGATGGCCCGTGATCTCAAAATGGTAGGAGTTGGACCGGATGATGTTTTCCAGAATTCCCTGAATTATGGACTTTTCACCGGAGGGCTTGGCTTCCATAACGGTGCTGAAAGACTTGGTGCAATGACCGTCCCTGCGGGTACCGGCAATACTGCCAGGCAACTTGAAATGATGCAGGATTTTGGAGTAACTGCAATTAATTGTACTCCTTCTTATGCTCTTTATCTTGCTGAAACCGCAGAAGAGATGGATATTCTGGATAAACTTTCATTACGTATAGGCACCTTTGGAGGAGAACCCTGGTCATCCAACACACGAAAAGATATTGAGGATGTCTTTGGAATGAAGGCTTATGATTCCTATGGTCTATCTGAACTTATCGGTCCCGGGGTTGCTTTTGAGTGTGAAGAGCAGGATGGGTTACATATATGGGATGACCATTTCCTTGTAGAGGTACTGGATTTAAATGGGGAACAGGTGTCCGAGGGGGAAAAAGGTGAACTTGTCCTGACATCCCTCACCAAGGAAGCCTTTCCTGTAATACGCTATCATACAGGTGATATTACCCGACTGCTTGAATCCGAATGTGCATGCGGAAGAACAAGCACCCGAATTTCCCGTATAATGGGCCGGGCAGATGATATGTTAATCGTACGCGGGATTAATGTGTTCCCATCCCAGATTGAGGATGTGCTTGTGGGTATTAATGAGATTACCGATCAATTCCAGATACTGCTCAAACGTAATGCACATAAAATGGATGAAATTACTGTCAGGGTGGAACTATCCGATAATGCTTTTACAGGGGAACTGAAAGATCTGGCTGCTGTTAAAAAACATGTCGAAAATGAACTTAAAAGTGTACTGAATATACGCACCAATGTTGATCTTGCGGAAAAAGGTACTATTCCTCGCACCACCGGAAAAGCAAAACGTGTAGTCGATCATCGTGAAGCACTCTAAAAGGATGTTTAAACATATGCCACATGTAATGGAATTGTTGGGAAAGACCCGGATTGTTGTAAAGAATGGCAAAGTTATCGAGGTTGGGGAACCTACCGTGAAATGGTGTCCCATTTTTGATAAGGTGCATGGAATCAAGGAAATTACTCCAGAAGCTGCGCGGAAAAATATGGAATATCGGATAAAGGATTTTGGTCTTTTCACATCCGAAAGGAAACTGGAGCAGGATGTATTCGTAGGATTCGGTGCTTCTGAAGTCATGATGACCGGCCTGAATCGGGATATGCTTGATACTACTGTCACCGTGTGCGATGGAGCGGGCACTGTGATCACAAACAACCCTAAACTTGTACAGGGAATGGGTGCCCGTATCTCAGGACTGATTGAAACAGAACCCATTGATGCTGTAATTAATGGTATAGCAGAAAAGGGCGGAATTGTACTGGATCCATCAACTGCTGAAATAAACCCGGAGGGTGGTGTGCTGAAAGCAGCTAAACTGGGCTACAGGAGAATTGCAGTCACTGTGGTCCATTCCGAAAATGCAGCACGCCTGAGACAACTTGAAGCTGAAGGTGAATTGGACCTGCTTATCGTTGCGGCACATACCACAGGTCTGGGAAAAGAGGAAGCAATGGAACTTTTCCAGCATGTGGACATTACGACAGGGTGTGCTTCCCGCCAGATACGGGAATTAATTAAACCCCTTGCACAGGTAGGCACGGCAGTACCGCTTTTTGCATTAACACAAAAGGGTAAGGAAATGCTGCTTGAAAGGGCAAAGGAAGTGGAATCCCCTGTCCTTATAAATACAATGCCCCTGCCGGTGTTACCGGAACATAAACAGCCCCGGGAACTGGTTTGAATTATTCAAAGGAAGTAATTGAACTTTCCTTTGATTTTTTCATTTTTGCTTCTATATATTTGAATGCAGGTACTCCCGTACCGCTTGTTTCAGCAGATACAAGTGCATTTACCCAGGGTCCGTTTACCATATAAGCGGTGCCAGGATGTGGTTCTTCATAGGTGGATTGGAGGGCTTTTACAACTACTTTCCCTGCACTGTTTTCAATAGTTACAAGATTTCCTTCCTTCAGTCCAGCTTTTTTCATGTCCTGTTTATCAAGCCGGATTATTGCTGTAAGGTTTGCATAATCATCTGAGAAACGGCTATCACTATTTGCTGCACTCTGGAAGATATCACGATGAGTGATAATGAGGATTTCCATTTCAGGAGATGAAAGGAACTGATCAAAACCCATCATATGGCCTCCATTATTTTTTCAATGATATCTGCATCGGCCATTTTATCCGATTTTCTCATTTGTGTTAGTTCGACTTTGACCCCATCCATCCGAATTGCTTCCCCTTTACATTCCACACCAGTAACGGCCGACGGGATTGTCACATTTGCAATCTGGGAAGTGAAGGTCTTACAGGGGTCAATTACAATGGTTGGGATTTCTTTGAGATTTGCAGCTATACTCCCGGGCAGGCTGGAAAGGGGGTCTGAACCGATGATAAGGGCAGCGTCTACTCTTTTCTCTTTCAATACCTCCACAACTGAGTATTGGGGCCCATGACCTATATCTTCCCCATCAAAACTTACCCTGTTAATATAGCCTGTTTGGTCAAACAGGGTATGGTTGAAGCCACGCATGTTATACTGCCCGACCATAGGCATCAAATGGAAGTCTGTCTTCTTGTTCAGGGCTTCCAGAAGATCTTCCATGGGTGATAGGTCGTGCATGGAATAAACCAGCCCCAATCCTGCAAATATCACACCGAATTCTGCTTTTTTCAGCACGTTTGCAAGTTCAAGAATTTCTTTTGGTTTCATACCAAAGGTTACTTTCGGTACTTTTCCTGATAGGGCTTCTGTCAGAGCCCGGGCAAATTCGGCGTCTGCTTTTGGAGGAATCCGGTAAAAATTATCTTCACATATTATTGCTGTATCCGATTTGCGTACATCAATTGCTATTGCCGTCCTGTCTTCTTCCCACCCCCTCTGGCGCATTCTTCCCCTGGGAAAATAAGAATATTTAGAAAGATGTCTGGGATGGGAATTTGAAGGATCACATCCCCAGTATACAATTACATCAGCCTTGTCCCTTACTTCATCCAGTGTACAACTTTTGATTTTATCATTGAGAATTGCTTCAACAAAAGGACCCTGGCAGAACGACGAGGTATCATCAATGCAGGCATTGGTTTTTTTTGCCAGTTCAATGGCTTTTTCCTGGGCTTTAAGACTCGAATTTCCCATACCAAATATGAGGGGATTTTTGGCATTTTTCAGAATTTCAGCTGCCTTTTCAATTGCATCCTGGGATGTGGCATCTTTTGCATCCACAGTACACTCTAGAGGATGCTGGCAATTTTTTATCCAGGCAACCCCTTTGCGACAGGCACTATCTATAATATTCTTGTTTTCTACTTCCCTCAGTTCTATATCGTCACACAAAAGAGCGCATCCTGTACAAACATGGTATTCTCTTTCCAAAGGCTCCCTCCTAATATCAGACAAATTCAATTGCTTTTGTGGGGCAGGTAACTATGCAACCGCTGCAAAGTCTCTTATTCTCTCCGAATCTGCGGCAATCTTCCACATTGGACAGGCGTACTACACCGTCTTCAACTCTCAGGATTACCCTTTCGTTAGTCGGTGCGTTTCCACTACCTGCACCTTTTGGGTCTTCTGCGACATTTACAGGACAGGCGACAACACAATTGCCACAACCTATGCATCGCTCCTCATGTACAATCATGCCGGTTTCTGAAGCTTGCTTTGCAGGTGAAACCAGGCCTTTAAGTTTTGTATAATTTTCACTGTATTTTTCCTCTTCCAGCATCGGAGTACATTCATCAAGGTTTTTCTCCCTGGAAAGCAAGGCTGCAGCAAAGGCCATACATGAGGATTTGCCACATTTCTTGCAGTTTGTCTTCGGGAGAAGCTGGTATATCTCCATCGCATTGGCCATTGTTTCACCACTCTGACGGACAAAAGGAAAATTTAGTCTTCTGAATCATTTTGTTGCTCTTCTTTTTTACCATTGTCTCCATTTTGGAAGAACAGATCACAGTGGCATGAACCATCCGCTGCAATTTCATCCTCATGGTAGACGCAGGGACAGATTATTTTCCTGTCTTCTTTTTCATCCCCTGAAGGTATTCTGCAGGGACAGTAACCTTTGCCGTACTTTATTTTGTTGTTCGCCAGCCCCTCAATTACCAGATCCAGCATTTCAGGATCGGGGTTTAGTTTGTACCCTTTCTTTTGAGCATACTTAGTAACCCAGTTTTCTGTTTTTACTTTGTCTTCTTGACTGACCATAGTTTTCTCACCTTAATCATTCAGATTTGATTTTGAATACCTCTTCGATTGATGCTTTAAGTTTATCTTTTGTGGTATTGCCTACCAGTTTTTCTTTTACTTCCCCCCTGTCAAAAAGCAAAAGTGTCGGGATTCCAACTACATGGTATTGTTTGGCAATATCTTTTGATTTATCGAGGTCAATTATTACAAATTTGACCTGGTTCTCATATTCGGCAGCTACCTCTTCGAACATAGGAGCCATTTTCTTACAGGGTGCACACCATTTTGCAAAACAATCCACGACCACAGGAGTTTCTGCTTTCACAACTTCCTGCTCAAAAGCCAGAGAATTAACTTTATAGAGATTTGTATTTATGGCTTCTGTAACAGGCTCTGACGTTGACATTGAGGGTTCGCCTTTGCCGAAAAGTCCTTTGATAAAATTTCCCAGTCCCATCATTGATCACCTTCAATGATTTAGTTATATTCTCCTTCTATATTATTTCTTTTGTGCACAGTGTTCACACAATCCACACGACCGTTTTTAATCTAATTAAGCAGAAGACTCCTTCCGTGATGTAGGAGATGAATGCGTCTTTCATTGTTTTGATACAAAATATAAATAGTGTCAAAGACACAGGTGAATATACATGTTGAAAGCCTACAAATATAGAATGTATCCTACAAAACAGCAAGAAGAAATGTTCAGTAAGCATTTCGGATGTGTGAGGGTAATCTATAATTGGGCGTTAGAACAGAAAATTAAAACTTATGAACAAGATGGGAAAGCGGTATCCAGATTCACATTAAATAAAACTATTCCAACATTGTATGAAGATATGGAATGGCTGAAAGAGGTTAATTCACAATCTTTGCGTGGAGCTACTCTTAATCTGGATAATGCTTTTACCAGGTTTTTCCGTGAGAAAACGGGTTTTCCAAATTTTAAATCAAAGAAAAATCCAGTACAATCATTTTCTGTTCCACAATATTATAAAGTGGATTTTGAGAAGAATAAAGTGAAACTTCCCAAAATTGGATGGATTAAAACAATATTACACAGGCACTTTGATGGAAAATGTAAAACCGCAACAGTATCAAAGATACCGTCTGGTAAATATTTCATTAGCATTCTTGTAGATGATGGTAAAGAATTACCTGATAAACAGGATTTTGATGAAAATAGTGCGGTTGGTATTGATGTTGGTATCAAAGATTTTGCCATCATGTCTAACGGTGAAAAAATAGATAACCCCAGGCATCTTAATAATTCAGTGAAAAGACTGAAGGTATTACAAAAGCGTCTCTCACGAAAACAAAGAGGTTCAAAAAATAGAGATAAAGCAAAACAGCAGATAGCCAAACTTCATGAGAAAATAGCAAATCAGAGAAATGATTTTCAGCATAAATTAACTTCCAGATTAATTAGCGAAAACCAAGCTATTGCACTGGAAACATTAACCGTATCTGGAATGTTGAAAAATCATAAACTTGCACAATCCATTAGTGATGTATCATGGAGTTCTTTTGTAACCAAATTGGAATATAAAGCAGAATGGTATGGGAAAAGCATATTGAGAATTGGACAATTTGAACCATCCACGAAAATATGCAATGTCTGTGGGTATCATAACAACAACATTACACTTGTAGAAAGACAATGGCAATGTCCTGATTGTGGTGCATCCCATGACAGAGATGTCAATGCTGCAATTAATATTAAGAAGTTTGCTTTAAATAAACAGAATTTGATAGGTATTTGAAGCACCGTAGGAACTACGGGGAGAGCCTGTGGAGTTGTTTTCAATGGGAAGGGCTATGAAGCAGGAAGCCACCCTATTCAGAGGGTGGTAGTTCACGCTGGAAGAATACAGGAAAAAAAGAGATTCTAACAGGACATCTGAACCTGAAGCCAAAGAGACTTCCAGATCCGATGAGCCTATTTTTGTAATACAGAAACATGATGCCAGCAATCTGCATTATGATCTCAGGCTAGAGATTGATGGCGTACTGAAAAGCTGGGCAGTTCCCAAACAACCTCCAAAAAAAGCCGGAATCAAGAGACTTGCCATACAGACGGAAGACCACCCAATGGAATATGCCGATTTTGAGGGAGAAATACCTGAAGGACAATACGGAGCCGGCAAAGTTGAAATATGGGACAGGGGAAACTACAAAGCAATAAAGATTGAAGACAAGGAAATCATCGTCACACTAAAAGGAAAACAATTGACTGGCGACTATGTTCTTATTAAGACGAAGTACGGCAAGAACGATAAGGGCTGGTTATTTTTCAAGAAGAAAGCAGATAACTGAATCCGGGTATCCCATACAAATAATCATAAAATACACCCATCCCGGCTATAAAAAACGCATTGAACCCGGAAGTTAAATACAAAAGCATTTATACCAACCGGAAAATCTCCTTTTGGAGTGAAAGGAAAATGCAATACAATCTGGGAATTGATGCTGGCGGAACGTACACGGATGCAGTTCTTATCCGTAACCGGGATGGGAAAGTCGTAGACTGGGCTAAATCCCTTACTACCTATCCGGACCTCATTATGGGCATACATAACGTCCTGGAATTGTTGAACCGGGAATATATGGAAAACATAAACCTGGTTTCCGTATCCACAACACTTTCCACAAATACCCTTCTGGAAAAAACCGGTGCATCCGCCTCCCTAATCCTGATCGGTGACCATCCACTGGAAAGAGAACTTGCTGCAGAGAATTATGTATTCATAGCCGGAGGACACGACCAAAACGGTGAAGAGTCGACACCCCTGGACATGAAAAAAGTGGAAGAATATATCAAAGAAGTGCAAGGCAGGGTTTCGGTATTCGCAGTTTCTGCCTATTTTGGAACCCGTAATCCGGAACATGAACTTAAAGTAAAGGATAAAATCCTCGAACTTACCGGCAAACCGGTTGTATGCGGCCATGAACTTTCCCAGGAACTCGGAGCCTATGAACGAGCTGTCACTGCCCTCCTCAATGCCCAGCTTATTCCTGTTACTACAAAATTCATCCGGTCAGTCATCCATGAAATCGAAAAACTCGGAATAAAGGAAAAAATGCTGATGTTGCGTTGTGATGGATCTGTGGTCAATATAGAGGATGCTCTGCATCGGCCAATCGAAACTATTTTTTCCGGACCTGCAGCAAGTCTTGTGGGTGCTTCATACCTAGCAAACCTGGATACATGTGCCGTTATGGATGTTGGAGGCACAAGCACCGATGTTTCTGCTATCTACAAAGGACTACCGGAGTTAAAAGCAGAAGGGGCTACAGTTGGTGGCTGGAAAACAAGGGTCAAAGCAATCGACATGGAAACTTCTGCTATGGGAGGAGACAGTCACATCTGGGTTACTAAAAAGAGCATAAATATCGGACCCAGAAGAGTAATACCTCTATGTATGGCTGCTACACATCACCCACAACTTATGGAGATCCTGAGCGAACAGGCACCTACCTTCCGTGTAATGGAAAATGAAAATTTCCAGCCAACCCGCTTTTTCATAAAGAATCAATCGGACCACCAGCATATTGATCCACAAGAGAAAGAAATCCTGGACTTACTGGGTGAACAACCGGTTTCCATACAGACTATTTCTCATCAACTAAATGGGATACCTTCTGCCAATGTACTGGATTCCCTGATACAGAAAAGAATTGTCCAGGCAATAGGATTCACTCCGACAGATGCCCTGCATGTACTGGGAGATTATACGGAGTGGAATGCAGAAGCTTCTGAAAAAGGGGCAGAGATGCTTTCAAAACTTCTCAGGAAGAACAAGATAGAGTTTTGTAAAAATATCAAAGAAATGTTTGCAAAAAATATGTCAAAAGAACTTATTCACTTCCTGCTGCCGGATGTTGATGAAAAAGTGATCACGGACATACTTAACGGCAAATATCCGGCACGTTTGAATCTGGATATTCCTGTAGCCCTGGTTGGGGGACCTGTTAAGGCTTACGTGGATGAAATACAAAAAATATTGATCGCAGACATAAAGGTACCTGAAAATTTTGAAGTTGGTAATGCGGTAGGAGCACTTATGGGAAAAGGGATCAAACGCGTGGATATTATGATCCGGCCACATTCCCTGCAACGGCCCGAAGAGAATTTTCTTGTATTTGCACCCGGGCAAAGAAAGCAGTTCAAGAAATATGTGGATGCCCTGGATTTTGCAAGAAAAACCGGAGAGAGTATTGTTAAAGGATACATGAACAAATGCCGTATAGATTCTGAGAGGGTGAAAATCACGTTTGAAAAGAAAACTGTGGTCCCGGATGGCTGGCATCACCCACCAATGGAAACACGCCTGATAGTGATGGGTGTAGGTACCCCAAACATCGGATAAACATAAGAATAAACAATCCTCTATACGACCCCAACAAGTTTGCCGTCAGGATATACACATTTATTCAGGGGCATGGAAGAGGAAAAAACAATGGATATCGAAAAAATACTTTCCAAAATAACATCATCCAGGGGCTACGAAGGGCAAATCGTACACAGTGAATCCATAAAAGAAAGACAGGGAAAGTATGATAATGTTGATATCAAGCCATTGCTCAGGTTTGCCCTGCATGAAAGAGGAATTAAAAGACTATATTCCCATCAGACAGAAGCCATTGAGAAGATCAGAAGTGGTAAAAACATCGTACTGGCAACCAGTACGGCCAGCGGAAAATCCCTGGCATATACAATACCTGTTTTTGAAGAAATAATGGACCATCCTGCCTCTACTGTCCTTTATATATCACCTCTAAATGCCCTTGCCAATGATCAGTATTCAAATTTTGTGAAATTGAGAGATATACTGGGTGAAAGGATTGACATTGGCCGTTTTGTAGGGCCGTCCTCTAAAGAAGAGAGATGGCAGGCAAAAGCCGATGCAAATATTATTTTTACCAATCCCGAAATGCTGCATATGAGTGTACTGGGCTGGAAACAGCAGTGGTACAGAGTATTATCCAACCTGAAATACATAATCCTCGATGAAAGCCATTATTACACCGGAGTCACCGGCAGCAACATGGCAAATCTTTTGCGCCGGCTGCAGAGAATATGCGATCACTACGGATCCAATCCCCAATACATATGCTGCAGCGCCACCATTGGCAATCCCGGCAAACATGCATGCAACCTGACTGGAAAAAACATGGAGGTCATTGACAGGGATGGTTCAGGCAGGGGAGCACAGAAGTTTGTATTCTGGAACCCGCCGGCATACTATAACAAAAAGGGTTACTTCCTGCGCAAAAGCAGTTTTGCAGATTCAAACCGGTTGTTTACCACATTAATACAGGAAGGATTGCAAACTATTCTTTTTACCCGTTCCCGCCAGAAAATGGAGAGAATGTACCTCCAATCAAAAAAGGAACTGCAAAACCGGGGGTTGAAAGAAAGGATCGCCCCTTATCGCGGTGGATATAGTCCAGAAGACAGGATTCTCATAGAAAAACAATTGCAGAATGGTACTCTTAAAGGCGTCCTTTCAACAAATGCCTTAGAACTCGGAATTGATATCGGAGGACTCGATGGTTGTATCCTTGATGAATTTCCCGGCACTATAATGAGCACCCGACAGCAGGCCGGAAGGGCCGGCAGAGGAGAGAACGAAAGCATGGTGGTACTTGTGGCCGGCCAGAATGCCCTGGACCAATATTACATGCGCAATCCAGAGAAATTTTTTGCAAAATCCTGCGAAGAGGCTGTCATTAATCCTGAAAATACCTACATACAAACGGGACATATACTGTGTGCAGCAAAAGAATTACCCCTGCAACAGGAGGACGAGAAGGATTTCGGTAGCGGAATACGGGATGTTATTGGAGTCCTGAAGGAAGAAAAATTGCTTGCAGAAAATGAAAAGGGTACAATCTGTCTTGATAACCATCCCCATGGACAGGTGAACATAAGGGGAGCCGGTAGGAACGGATATTGCCTTATAGATACCACAGGTGGCAAGAGGAAGATTATTGAAAAAGACCTGGAACGCTCAATGGCTTTCAGGGAAGCATTTGAAGGAGCCATCTATATCCATATGGGAAATCCCTATGTTGTGCAAATGATGAACCACAGCAAGAAAGAAATCCTTGTTGAGAAAGGTAAAGCTGATTATTATACCAAACCAATGGTTGCTTCCGAGATATTCCTGAGGGAAAAGTACGAAGAAAAAAAACCCGGGAAACTGGACGATATTACCGTCGGTTTGGGAAGGGTCGAAGTTGTCGAACAGGTGACAGGTTTCCGGAGAATACGGCACGGATCGGATGAAGAGATGGGCAGGAAGGAAATAGAAATGCCCCCTTCATCCCTTGAAACCGAAAGTTTGTGGATAGACCTGCCTGCAGGCTATGAGGAGATGGTGAGTAAACAGAAGCGGGATTTTGCCGGTGGCCTGCATGCAATTGAACATGCAATGATAGCAATGTATCCGGTACATCTGCTTGCAGATCGCAACGATGTCGCAGGAGTATCCACGCCATCACATGGAGACCTGGAGGGAAGAAGCGGGATATTCATCTATGATGGTCATGAAGGAGGTGTTGGTTTTGCAGAGAACGGTTTTGACAAAATTGAAGAAATGCTTGATGTTACCTTAAAAGCAATCAAGGGATGCCCCTGTGAAGAGGGATGTCCTTCATGTATCCAGTCCCCGAAATGTGGCAATAACAATGAGCCACTGGATAAACATGCAGCTATAATGATAATGCATGAAATACTTGGATTGGAGAAATACATACCACCTGCAAAGAAGGAAAGAAAAACCGTCTCAAAATCGCAGGGCAAACTTTCTACAAATAATACAAGCAACACAGATGCATTAAACCGTGCCCGAAGTAAATTGCGGAATAAGAAAAAAGCGAGTGTTGAAGAACTGATAATACAGGGCCAGGAATGCAGGACAGACCACAAAAAAGCCTATGAATTGTTCAGCAAAGCACTGGAGATGGAACCGTCCAACAAGAATGCCCTGTTTAACAAGGGAGTGGCCTGTATACAGCTTGGCAAATATTCACAGGCAAACAGGTGTTTTGATACCCTTGTACAGCAAGGCATGAACAAACCGGTAATCTGGGAAATGAAGGGGCGGGCTTTTCATGGAATGTGCAATTACGGTATGGCCATACAGATGTACAAACAGGCACTTGGATTGCATCCAAAAGATAAAGATGATATAAAGCGGATTCAAGAGTTGCTTGGGAAGGCACGAAAGAGCGTAAATGGCTGATAATGGGGATCTCGAACATTATTTTATCATCTGGCTATTTATGCATATAAAAATTTATATCTTTCACCTTTATATTTTTAGTAGATAGTCATTCACCCTGAAGTATATTTTTATCCGTGGATAAATGACTTGATAGCAAAATCCTGGTATACAACTTCAAAAAGTATACTAAAATGCATTATAGTAGAAAGAATTACACCCGGTAATTTGAAGGACGATATATCAAATAAGGCCAAAGGATAAAAGAAAAAAATAGTTATACATCAGCCGGGATTCGAACCCGGGTTCGAGCGTTGGCAACGCCCGGTGATAACCACTACACTACTGATGTCCATACTGAATTGGTGCCCAGACCCGGACTCGAACCGGGGACGACTGCCTCTTCAGGGCAGCGCTCTCCCAAACTGAGCTACCTGGGCATTGGGAGCACCACATACATGTGGTTTTTTTATTTAAGTATATCGCAATTTCGGAAGTGGGCCCGCTGAGAGTCGAACTCAGGATCCCCGCCATGTCAAGGCGATGTCATAACCTACTAGACCACGGGCCCATTCTGTTTATCAGACATCTACAAAAACGCAGACGCCCTGTACCTCAGGGCCACCCTGAAGCACTCTCCCTATACAGATTAAACCTATATATATTTTGTTGCCCCCCCCCTAGAGAGGTATATGTAAAGAAGACAGCGCCGCCAGGCCATAAAATCTGACAAAGCAAAATGAATAATGATTAAGAACCGCGGTCTGACTTGAACAAATAACAAACGAAGAAGAACAATAGATAAATATGATCAAATGGACTTAATAAAAATATTTATTGATCATGAACAACAGTTATATATTGGAATTTAATTAAGGAGAGACATGGACTCCTTTACGGTAATCATACTGGCTATATTTTTACCCTTTGCCGCGGCGATATTCATACCGCTGCTGGAAAAGTTCCTGAAGCACAGGATCGGTTGGTTTGCAGCAGGAATTGCCTTCCTGAGCTTTGCATTAATAGGTATAGTAGCTCCCGAAATAATTCATGGACATATAATACAACATTCAATTGAGTGGATGCCAAGCATCGGTGCAGAATTCAGCATTTATGCCGATGGACTGGCTATGATGATCGGATTCATAGCATCCGGTATCGGTGTAATTATAATGTCCTATTCCAATGGGTACATGTCCCACAAGGAAGACCTCCCCCGTTATTACCAGTACTTGCTCTTATTCATGGGGTCCATGATCGGTATGGTCTTTGCAGGGAATACACTCCAGCTCTTCATATTCTGGGAACTTACCAGTATCACATCATTCATGCTTATCGGTTATTGGAGAGATAAACCCGCTTCCATCTACGGAGCCACAAAATCCCTGCTGCTCACAGCAGGTGGCGGTCTTTTCATGCTGGCAGGATTTATCCTGCTACATACTATTACAGGTTCCTATGATATCGCTACTATTCTCCAGAACCCCGCGATGATTGAAAACATCAAAGCTCATCCTTTCTTCTTAATAACACTGATACTTATCCTGATAGGTGCAGCTGCCAAATCCGCACAGGGGCCCTTTTACATATGGCTTCCAAATGCAATGGAGGCTCCCACACCAGTCAGTGCTTTTTTGCATTCAGCAACAATGGTTAAGGCCGGAATATATCTGGTAGCCAGGATACACCCCATATTTTCAGGTACAGAAGCCTGGTTTATCTTAGTAAGTGGAATTGGCATATTCACAATGCTGCTTGCGGGATTTTTGGCATTCCGCCAGACAGACATCAAAGCAATCCTGGCCTATTCAACTATCAGCCAGCTGGCATACATGATGACAATGTATGGTTACACATCCTACCACGAACCCGGCTTAGGAGTGGCAGCAGCAACTTTCCATCTTCTCAATCACGCAACTTTCAAAGCGTGTCTTTTCCTGGTAGCAGGCATTGTTGCACACGAAGCAGCCACCAGGGACATACGCAAACTTGGTGGCTTGCGAAAAGACATGCCTATTACCTTTATCATTGCATCCATAGCAGCCCTTGCAATGGCAGGAATTCCACCTCTTAATGGTTTCCTTAGTAAGGAAATGTTCTACGAAACCTCGGTTGAGATGGGACATATTCTCGGAGGACCTTTCACATTCCTGATACCGGCAGCAGCAGTACTGGGAGGTGTGTTTACCTTTGCTTATTCCATCAAACTTATCGACGGGATATTCCTGGGGGAAAAACACCATGACCACCTACCTGAACATATACATGAACCACCGTACACAATGCTTATTCCTGCAGCATTCCTTGCAGGCCTGGTTATCCTGTTTGGCCTAGTCCCTTCGATTCCGATCCACAATATAATTGAACCTACAACCGCGGGAATCTTGCTCGAGGAAGTACATCTGCATGTCAAACTCTGGCATGGTTTTACACCGGCCCTTTTCATGACAGTAATCACTTTCATAGCAGGCCTGACAATTTACACACGCTATGATAGTATAGCGGCCTGGCAGGATAGGTTTAATGCAAAATACCCCCGGGTAAGTGTGAACTATTACTATGACAGGATTATTGATGGAGCAAAGGGAAGCGCAAAAGGATTTGCCAATTTTGCCCAGCCCGGTAGCATAAAGCTCTACATCTATGCTATATTATTTTTAATGGTCATACTGTTTGCCATACCAGCATTCATGATGGCAACACAGGTGTTCCCTGCCAACCTTAATTTTGACATTCCCCCTTACGAGGCACTGATAATGGTCCTCATGGTCATCGCAGCAATTGCAGCAGCAACCCTTCACAGATACCTGGCTGCTGTAATCGCACTTTCGGCGGTTGGTTACCTTGTCAGTCTAATATTTATATATCTCAAAGCACCCGATCTTGCTCTTACACAGGTGCTTGTGGAAACCCTCTCCACAATAATATTCCTGCTTGTAATAGCAAAGATTCCCCAGACATTCAAGGAAAAAATTCCAAAAACCATTCTGGCAAGGGATATAGTAATTTCATCTGCTGTCGCAGCTACAGTGCTGGTCTTGCTTCTCAATGCAACCCAAGGTATTGTTTCACCCTTTGAATCGCTTTCCTATTATTTCCTGGAAAACAGTGTTCCACTTGCAGGAGGGCATAATATTGTAAATGTAATCCTTGTGGATTTCCGTGGTTATGATACGTTGGGAGAAATTTCAGTGTTATGTCTGGCAGCCCTGGGAGTCTATAACCTAATACACAGCAGAGGTGAAGGAGAATGACAACATTAATTACAAAAACAATTACCAAAGTCTGCATACCCCTTGTTATCCTGTTCTCAATATCCCTCTTACTTGCAGGACATAATAATCCGGGAGGAGGATTTATAGGAGGCGTAATGTTTGCTTCGGTAATCTCCCTGACCTATGTTGTTTTCGGTTTGAAATATATCAAATCCTTCTTTAACCCTTCATGGGATAAATGGTTCGGTTTTGGATTACTTCTTTCTTCACTAACCGCTTTTGGGGCAATTGTATATGGACATAATTTCTTCAGGAGTTCAATTAAATTTGTAGAGATTCCCCTCTACGGTGAAATAGAGTTGGCATCAGCCACCCTCTTTGATATTGGAGTATATTTTGTCGTTATTGGCACTCTGCTACATATATTCAAAAACGTGGGTGAAGACAAATGAACAATACAATATTATCGATTGCAATAGCCCTGATCTTTGGTGTTGGGACATTTCTAATCCTGCGCAGGGACATCATAAAAATCATCATTGGTTTATCCCTCATCTCCCATGCAGTAAATATGCTAATAGTTTCAACCGGAGTATTTGATGGTGAAAAAGCTCCTATAATAACAGAGGGGCATCATGGTTCTGGCAGCGGGATAATTTTTACAGATAAATTATCAGAAGGTATACTTGCACCAATAGTACCTTCTGGAATGGAAACCCCTTTCGTAGATCCGCTTGTACAGGCTCTTGTACTGACAGCTATTGTCATCAGTCTCGCAACAACTGCATTTATACTTATATTGGCCTACCGCATCCATGAAGAATACGGTACCACCGATGTAAGGATACTCAGGAGGCTGCGGGGATGAATATTCAGGAACATCTCCCAATACTACTGGTTGCAATACCCATACTTATGTCAGCATTAATGATAATGCTGCGTTCCAGACCAACTTTCCAGAAAATCCTCAACATAATTGTATCAGCATCCATATTATTGATGAGTATTATTCTCCTCTTGCAAGTATGGAAGAGCGGAATACAGGTTTACGAAGTTGGGGAATGGGGTAAATATGGCATCATACTCGTTGCCGACCTGCTGGGCTCCGGGATGGTTGTATTGAGTTCAGGGATATCCCTGCTTGCGCTTATATATTCCCTTGATTATATCGAAGGAAAGTCCCTGAACACAACATATCATTCTCTTTTTAACCTGCTTGTTGCAGGCTTAAATGGAACATTCCTCACAGGGGACATTTTCAATATGTTCGTGTTTTTCGAAATACTGCTGCTTTCATCATGCGGATTGGTAGTAGCTTCGGAAAACGGAGGTGTCACAAAAGTTTCCGATAAAATGGAGGCAACCTTCAAGTATCTCATACTGAACATAATCGGTTCAATGCTAATGCTGGTTGCAGTTGCCTCCCTCTATGCAACGGTGGGCACACTGAACATGGCAGACCTTTCAGTGAAAATATCCGCACTGAGTGATGCAGGGACCCTACCCTGGCATATCTATTTCATTGCTTTATTATTTCTCATCGTTTTTGGTAACAAGGCAGCCATATTCCCTCTTCATTACTGGCTGCCGGATGTCCACCCGACAGCTCCATCACCCATAAGTGCCATGCTTAGCGGCGTTATGATCAAAGTGGGAGCATACGGAATTCTCCGGGTATATTTCCTGGTCTTTAAAGATGCACTGTTTTTACTGCAACCAATTATCATCCTGCTTGCATTGATTACCATAGCAATAGGGGCTATTGCTGCTGTAGGCCAGAATGATGTCAAACGCCTACTTGCCTATTCCAGCGTCAGCCAGATAGGTTATGTTTTTCTGGGGATTGGAATGGGAACAGCTTATGCCCTTGCAGCTTCTTTGGTATATCTTGTTAATCATGCAATTGCCAAATCCATGCTTTTCCTGACATCCGGAGGGATTATTCACCATGCCAAAACAAGGGATATGCATCATATGGGAGGAATGGTCAAAAGTGCACCTCTAATGAGTAGCATGTTCCTTATAGGAGCGATGTCCATTGCAGGAATGCCGCCACTGGGAGGTTTTATAGCAAAATTTGTCCTTTTTGACGCGGCTATGTTGGGAGAATATTATTTGCCAGTGCTTATAGGATTTGCATTCGCAGTTTTTACAATATTCTACATGTTCAGGGCATGGTTACTCATGTTCTGGGGTGAAGCAAGGGATTTTGAAAAATATGGCCCGTATTCATCACATAGACCTTCACCAATGATAACAGTACCAATAATTATACTTGCAGCAGCTGTACTCATCCTTGGTGTGTATTCAGAACCATTGATATCCCTTTCAAGTGAGATTGCAAATCAGCTTCTTAATCCGCAACCATACATTAACGCAGTCCTGGGAGGGAGCGTAAGATGAAGAGGTATGTTCTGTATTCAATTGCACTTGGTTTTGTCTGGTGTTTTGTTCACGGTGTCGTAAACCTCAGCAATTTCCTCATAGGTGCCATGATCGGACCATTCCTGATCAGGCCATTTAAGGAACTCTATAATTTCGGAGAGGAATTTTCATACAGGGATAAATTAAACCGCA
Organism: Methanohalophilus sp. DAL1; assembly: GCF_001683555.1. Classification (NCBI taxonomy): domain Archaea; kingdom Methanobacteriati; phylum Methanobacteriota; class Methanomicrobia; order Methanosarcinales; family Methanosarcinaceae; genus Methanohalophilus; species Methanohalophilus sp. DAL1. The sequence continues at coordinate 25,501 of NZ_MAFX01000001.1, forward strand.
TACCAAAACAGATACATTATCTCTCCATACTCATAGTTGAGATTGTAAAGGCAAGTATCGTTGTAGCAAAAATTGTACTGCAACCAAAAATCGATATAAAACCCGGAATTATAGCAGTTCCCATCAGGGCAAAAACAGATGTTGGTATTACAGCTATCGCAAATACCATCACCCTGACGCCGGGAACCCTTACTATTGATGTATCTGATGACAAATCTGCATTGTATGTACATTGTATTGACATCGACAATGCAAAGGAAATACGTGATTCCATAAAGGACGATCTGGAAGAATATGTACTGGAGGCTTTCGAATGAACACAATCCACTTGCTTGACATAGCACTTGTATTTATGGTATTATCAATCATCCCCTGTATCCACAGGATTATCAAAGGTCCGACAATTCCCGACAGGGTTATTGCAGTCGATGCCCTTACAACAGTAATTGTGGTTATGCTGGGTGTTTATTCTTTTGTCCAGGGATCTGTGTTCTTCATGGATGTAGCTCTTGTGATTTCTATTATAGCCTTTGTAGGAACCGTCACAATCGCAAAATATCTGGATGAGGGAGTGGTATTCTGAATAACATAACATTTATACAGGATATTCTTAGCAATTTTTTCTTCTTCGCGGGAATGTTCTTTGTATTCCTGGGAATGCTGGGACTTTATCGGCTCCCTGATGTATACAACCGGCTTCACGCAACAACCAAGATCGGAACACTTGGAGCCTTTGGAGTAATGATGGGAATCGTTGTAAAACTTGGGTTCGGACCCATGGGAATCAAAGCAATTACTGTTGGTCTTTTTCTTCTGTTAACAGCTCCCGTAGCAGCTCACATGATAAGCAGGGCTGCTCACAGGCACGGAGTTGGACTTTGTGAAGAATCAACTGTAGATGACTACGGTAAAACCTATTGTATAATAAATTCCAGCTGCCCGGTTAAACATGAAGAAACTATTGAAGATGAACATGAGCATATGTGAAAGTTAAAGATATAAGGTAAGTCTGTCTAGAGATAGGGAAGAGATGGAACAAGTATCCCATATGCAAAAAAGAACAGAGATTATGAGGATTGCTGAAAAGACAGCAGACGATGTATTCAAAAAGGCAGGAGAGTTCTTGCGAGAAGGCAAAACTGTTGCCTTCCCTACAGAAACGGTTTATGGACTGGGAGCCGATGCGCTTAACCCACAAGCTGTAAAGCAAATATTCAAAGCAAAGGGCAGGCCTGCTGATAATCCCCTTATAGTCCATGTATCAAATCAGAGCCAATGCAAACAACTTGTGAGCACTTTTACCCCAATTGCTAGAAAACTTGCAGAATGCTTCTGGCCAGGACCCCTGACAATAATTCTCGAAAAAACAGATATGGTGCCTTATATAACTACGGGAAGACTTGAGACCGTAGCAATCCGCATGCCTGCAAACCAGATTGCCCAAAATATTATAGAGGCAGCCTGCAAACCTATTGCTGCCCCCAGCGCAAACATTTCCGGTCGGCCCAGCCCTACAACTGCATTCCATGTCGAGGAAGACCTTAAAGGCCGAATCGATGCAATTGTGGACGGAGGGGAAGTAGAAATTGGTGTGGAATCCACTGTAGTCGATGCACGCGGAGAGGTCCCGGTGATATTGCGCCCGGGAAAGATTTCTGCCGAAGATATACAGCAATGCACAAACACAGAAGTATGTATTGGATATGCAAAAAAGGACCATATGGAAAAACCTCTTTCACCCGGCATGAAATATACCCATTATTCCCCTTCTGCAAAGGTTATACTGGTGCAGGGAAAAGCAAAAGATGTATCTGCTAAAATTGCAGACCTTATTGGAAACACCAATGAGAACCAGGAAAGGGCAGGATTGTTACTTACAGAAGAGATCCAAAACAATTTCCCATTGGAAGAAAAATTATCTATAGGCCAGGCAACTAAACCCGAGAAAGCAGCAAAGTGTATTTTTGCAGGATTAAGAGAGATGGATTCAAAAGGTATGGATTTGATAATTGTAGACGGGTCTTTTACTGAAAAAGGGATTGGAGCTGCAGTCCTTGAGAGACTGCAAAAAGCAGCTGATATGATTATAACTACACCACGGATGTGAACACCTATGAAGGATGAGAAAAAAGAATATCTTGTACACAAGCAGATGTATCAAAGTACCGTTAAAAGAAACAAGAAAATCGGCCTGGCAAACATGTTTGTCCTGGCTACAGGTCTTGCATTAAAATATATAGGCAGACCGGATATCGGAGAGCATTTTATCTGGCTGGGAATTGTAATCCTTCTGTATACGTTCGGCTCCAACATGTTGGCAAAAAAAGAAATGCAAAAGCACCAGCCAAAGTGAGTCAGTCCTCTCTCACCGGGCAGGCGCACATTTCCAGCAGAGCTTCTTCCCCGGTGCGGGAACCACGTCCTATAAGGATGTCCCCACCCTCAACACGAGTGCGGGCACTTGGACTGTAAAGCCATCTTCCGGCTCTTTTTACAGCCATTATGTGAACTCCTGTCTCCGTGGCAAGCTGCAGTTCTCCAAGCGTGTCACCGACAATCGGGGAACAGTCTTCCACTACAACCCTCGTGATAACTTCATCCGAACCTCTAACAGCAAGAGTAATTATGGGGTGCAGTTCTATATCCCTGAGCACCGTATCAGCAATACCATACGCAGCATCAGAGATGGCTTCAGATGCATTGGCAAGATGTAATAGACCCTTGAGTTCGTCAACATCAGAGACATGTTTTGCGGTTTCAAGTACCCAGTGCTGGAGATCATATTTCATGACATCCATCTCAGACTCAATGGCACGCACCTCTTCTGCTATATCATTATTGTCATAGAGTATTGCAAAATAGGCAAGTCCTACAGACATTTCAGCCATGTTTTTCATGTCTACGATGATATCTACGGCCTTTTCCAGGTCTTTTAATAATCGCTCGTGTGAATTATCCCGTAAAACATACTCTTTGTTGGTGGCAAGTTTGATCAGAAGAGGTACCCCTTCATCATGCCCTCGTGCAAACAGGACATCCCCTGAACGTATGCGGGTTGAATGATCCGGATCATATATCCAATCATTCTGGCGCCTGATAGCAATAAGCCACATCCCTGTTTCGGTATCCAGTTCAAGATCACCCAGTGTATAGCCACTCATGCTGGAATCGTCGCTTACTGTAACCCTTAGAATGGTTTCTTCAGCTTCTCTGAGTGCCATTTTTAGTTCCAGCGGAATACCCATTTGCATCAGGACAATTTGGGCGATATCAGCAGCTGCATTTGCGATTTTTTCAGAAGATGAAGCTACCTGAAGCACCCCCGTCATTTCTTCGGCTTCCTCAACACGACGGGTGCTTAACATTGCAGCCATGTTCATGTGATAGTAGTAAGTATCCATCCTCTCTTCTAAGCGGAGGACTTCCTCAGCAATATCCTCATCATCATAAACCATAGCAGAGTAAGCAAGATCTACCATAAGTTCTGAGGAGTCTTTCATTTGAATAAGAAGATCTTTGAGATTAGTAGGGCTATATTTGATCTCTTTGGGACACATGATTCATTCTACCTTTGTTAACTTAAACTAATTCGCGAATATAAAAACATAATCATTATTAGTGTCAGACAAACTCCAACAATGCTATAACTCCAAATATGGCAGAGATCCCTACAACATCACCGATAGTTGCAATTATAGGAATAACGGTATCATCCGGGTCAAGCCCGAATTTGTGAGAGGCAACTGCTACAACCAGTGTTACTGCATATACTATGACCAATTCTATCACGCATGCCATTACAGAGATACTGAAAAGACTTGTAAACTCTATACCATTGTAAACAATCATCCCCACAATCCATACCACTACACTCAGGAAGCAGGAAGCGATAATACCTACAATAAAAGCAGCTACCAGACTATTGCGTACAACAGGATTCTTATGGATACGTGTGGTACCAAGACCCATATGAAATGCCGAGGCCAGCCTTGCTCCAAGCATGCTGCCTGTATCTCCTCCTATTTTTATCAATGCGGGTATCAGGAGTAAAAGGATAGGATATGAGATCAAACTATCCAGATGCGAGTTCATGATCTGACCTGCAAAAAGGCCGATGAAAGAAGTCAGGAAAAGGATAGGTGCACTGCTTTTCACTATACTTCCAATGGAATAATAGCTCATATTGCCAACACCACCTTTGCGGAAAGAAACAGCATGAACATGGATACGATGTCACCTATAGTTGCTATAGAGGGTGTGACTACATTATCCGGGTCAAAACCAAACCTGAACATACCTATGGCAAAAAACGTTGCTATTACAGAGAGAATTAAACCTGAAGACAAGCCTGCCATAACGGCTATTAATGTAAGGGTAAAGGCACCTGCACTTTCCAGACCCAGGGCAATTGTCATAAAATGACCCAACAAACCCAGTACAAAAGATAGCAACAAACTGAGCAAAAGAGAACCCCCAATATTGTTGAGCAATTCAGGATTGCGCTCTATTTTCGTGATCAGACCCATATGTATTGCACTGCCCAGACGGGAGCCCAGGGTAGAGGAGATGTTACCCCGCATTCCAAGCACTGCCGGAGTTATCACTAACAGACCGGGAATTACCTGAAGTTCTTCTGTCATACCGGAAAGAATGAGGCCTGCAACAACACCTCCTACAGTAGCAAGAAGCTCAAAGGGAAGAACTTCCCTGACAATCGAACCGATACTTGCATAATCCCCGAGATAATAGGTTTCTATATCTTCTTCATATTCATAATCTTCAGGGTCTGAATCCATCAAAACCTAATCAAATGTTACTATTATAAAAAGAATGGCATTCCATACATCAAAAATGATATATACAACTTGTAACATCTAGGGGATGCAAACGCAGGCAGGGGCCCGTGGTCTAGCCGGTCATGACATCGCCTTTACACGGCGAGGATCCTGAGTTCGAATCTCAGCGGGCCCACCAGAGTTTTTATCGTCTTCTGATATTGATTTTTCAAGATTTTTAAACTTATTTTTCAGATTATCTACTCTTGTCTCGAGGGCAGATTTGGTAGTTGGTTGTATAACTTCTATTTCACCATCAAAATCTTCGTCCAGCGAGATTATGAATAATGGAGTGCCTTTGTTGCAACTGATTGAATTACATGGCGGAAATGTGTGGGTAGAAAGTCAATACGGCAAATACAGTATATTCGGATTCAACCTTCCCTTAAGCCCCGATGATAAAAATCTACAATAAGGAGTGGAATCCCAAAAGCTCCACACCAATACTAAAATCGCAACAAATAGAATACTTTTTTACCCGATTATACTAAATACAATCATAGCTAATCTTATCAAAAGATTAACGTGGGAGTATTAGTTGATCAAAATTGTAATTGTAGCACTAACTTTGTTATTCTTATCAGCAGGCATGACAGGGGCCTGGCAACCGGAGACATGCAAGCAATGTCACAATGAACAATACATTATATGGAATTCTTCGGCACACGCGGATTCCCTGAAAGCGGCAGGAGGGTCGGTTGTTGACATTGAAAGTTGCACGGAATGCCACGTTGAATCCTCAATAAAGGAAACATAGGGAAGAGAAGATGTGGAGACAACTATTGAGCCAATTACGTGTGAAGTCTGCCATCGGCCTCCTGAAACAGGTTATGATTCACATATTGACAATCCGTCCAGCCATATACCAAAAGTGAATCTTTCCGCCGGGATGTGTGGCAACTGCCATACGGATTCACATCATCCTATTATTGATGAATGGGATGAGTATTCCTACAAAAAATTTGATATGGAATCGATGGCAAGTCATTCCGAACCCACTGATGTGGCGGAAACCTTCATTCTTGAAAGGGATAATTCCTGAGTCTCATTCAAAAGCACCGATGGTGCCATTGTTTCTCTGGAAGATGAAAGTATCGATGGTCTGAACCTGGATGAAGTTCCACAACCTGAAGATGTAGAAGAATGGCGTGTTACCTGTGTAGCCTGCCATGAACCACATTCCGCTGAATACCGTATAGAGGGGGCTCTTCTTTGTGGGAATTGTCATAACGGCATGGGTGCCACGGCAGATGGCATGACTACGGAAATCCACCATCCCAACTGGGAGATGTATAACGATTCCATCTATAACACAGGCAACCACCCTGAGGTCGGGTGTTTGGATTGTCATATGGCTTCAAGGGAGTATAATGACACCACACATGAAATAGCCGGGCATACCTTCGATTATGAACCCGAACTGCTATTCAGTTTGGAATCATCCGGGGAATGTTATGATTGCCATGATGAAGAATTTGCAGAAGTTATTGAAACAAGACAGGATTTGATTGCGCAAAGGATTGAAGAACTTAAAAGTGTACAGAACAATGCCAGTGTTGCTCTGGAAAATCTCAATGGTACGGCTTCCTATGAGACAAAACTTGAAGACTACAACAATGCAGTCTTTTACATGCATTTTGTTGAAGAGGACGGATGTCTTGGCATTCACAACATGGAAAAGGCCAATGAATATCTGGACAAATCAGAAAAATTATTCAATTCTGTAACTGAAACTGAAGAGCCTGTTGAGCAACCCGGATTTGAAGCAATTGTTGCAGTCTTTGGCCTGATGTTTATGTTCTGGATAGCAAAGAAAAGGGATTGAATTATCCCTTAACTTTTACTTTTCTTTGTTCTTTTCAATTTGCTCTCTGAGTGCCTTAATACCTACTGTGTCTTTTTCAACCCTCACCATTATATCACCTGTAAAGGGCATTTTATACGCCGGCTTCACATCATTTCAAGCTGGCAATTCCAAAACTCCCTAATAAAAATAAAATATCTTCAGTAATAAGTGTATGTAACTATCTGGAAATACCTGGAGGGATACAGATTAATAATTAGATTCAATTGGATAGAAGATCACATGCCTTATGTGAAATTTTGCCAGATCAAGAATCTGTTCTTCCAGATAAGATTTAGAGGGAAATTCGGGGAGGGATGTAGGAAAGAATGAATCCTTTATTTGTTCTCCCACTATATCGTCACAACCTCTTTCAACCTGTATTATCGTAGAACCTTCGCAATATTCAGCATCAACAAGCACATTATCCCTGTCCCCATCAGTAATTCCTATCAATGGTATTTCCAGACGTTTCAGGATGCTTCCTGCAATAGCCGTTGTGTCATCCCCAACTGAAATTGCTAGGTCCGCTTTTCTTGCAAGTTCGAATGTCCTTTCCGCTTCATGGTTAATAATTACGGCCCTACATAACTGGTGCTTATGAACATCAATTCTTTCCCTGTTCATTGATTCCAGAACAGGAGTGCGGCGTAAATTTCCACTTTTTATCCACGCATTTTCAGGGTCAATCTTACCGATGTATGAAGCAAGTTTTTCCACACCATGTTTTTTCAATTGTCCGCCCTTGATAGCAATAATAATCCCATCCTCAAATATTAATTCCACATCCTCAGTATTGGCGTAACCGATTACAAGGCCGTTGACCATTATGGATTCTCCGGGCAGGACCCCTGAAATCATACGTATCGTTTTATTATCGTTTTTTCTGATAGATGGTTGCCTTGCAATTTCAGGGTACACCAGTGGCATACCCAATTTCCTGCATAGCCAGTATACATCGGAGTTTACATTTTGTCCCCTGTGAATAACTTTCCCATCCAAATTCCCGGGTCTTTCAACATGTACAAGGGGGACTTCAATATCCACTCTATCCGCCACCATATTCCCAAAAACAGTCCCGCTTTCAATGGTTTTTCCATGATTTAGCAGGAATACACAGTCACATTCTTTTGCAAGTTCAGTAATCGCCTCACTGGGTTTGCTCAAACTCCAGATGTCGATTAAATCTTCAAGAAAGGAATCCAGCACGGCCAGTTTACACATAGTCCCGGCGGCTACGGCATACACATCTGCTCTTGCTGAAAGAAGTTGTATTATTTTCCCTGCCCAGCCACTGTCTATTATTTCCGGGCCGTGTATTATAATTCCATATTTCATCCTGTCATCCTTGTACTTAATGTCTCATATGTGAAGATAAATTTATATCTTATCGATTCAAACCCTCAACCTGACAAAAGTCGGTCTATTCTGAGTAATATCCATCCCCTCCGTTTTACCGTCACATGCGACTTTTGTCTTCATTGCAAATAAATGAGGACCGACACAATGACCGTAATCACTGTACCCTATGGCAACGAAAGTATTGATGTCAACATTCCGGATTCCAATATGGGTGATATCCTGATGCCCTGTGAAATGGAAGTAGAATCTACCCCTGAGGAACTTGTTAAAAATGCCCTTGCAAATCCGGTAAATAGCAAAAAACTTTCAGAAATCGTAACACCGAATTCCAATGTAGCCATCATAGTCAGTGATATTACCCGTCCATCCCCCTCTGCAACAATGCTCCCAACACTTCTTGAAGAATTGAAATCCGGAGGATGTACCGAAGAAAATGTAACGGTGGTCTGTGCTCTGGGACTTCATCGCCAGCAAACTGAAGAAGAGATTAAAAAAATACTGGGCCCTCTTTATGGAAACGTCAGATTTGTTGAACATAATAAAGAGAATTGTGTAAAGGTGGGAACAACTTCCAGAGGGACTCCGGTAGAAATATCCAAAGAAGTTTATGAGTCTGATATAGTAGTGTGTACCGGTAATATTGAATTCCATTATTATGCAGGTTACAGTGGAGGTGCAAAAGCAATCCTTCCCGGGGTGAGTTCCAATAATTCTGTTATTACAAACCATAAGATGATGACTATTGAAGAGGCAACTACCGGCAATATCGACAGTCCTGTAAGACAGGATATGGAGGAAGCGGCTCAAATATTCGGCCCGGATTTTTTACTCAATGTGGTCCTCAACAGCAAAAAGGAAATCGTCAGGGCTGTAGCCGGTAATATTATAGCTGCCCACCGAAAAGGAGTTGAATGTGTGGATAAAATGTACAAGGTGGAAGTGGAACCTGCAGATGTAGTCATTACAGCAACCGATGTCTCAAAAGGGATGAACCTCTATCAGGCCTACAAACCGCTGGACAATGCAAAAATGGCAGTTATTGACGGAGGCACCATCCTGCTTGCAGCCCCATGCAGGGAAGGGTTTGGTCATGAAATATTTGAGCGCTGGAGCCGACAATGCAGTTGTCCTGTGGAAACAATTGAAAAATTCAACTCAAATTTTGAGTTTGGGGGACATAAAGCGGCATTTATAGCACAGCTTGCAATGAAACATGATTTGCTCATGTATTCAGAAATGCCTGAAAAGGATGTACAGGACGTGTTTTTCAAGCCTGTACCAGACATCCAGCAGGCGATTGATTCAATCATTGCAAAAAATCCGGCCGTGAGAATCCATTTCATGCCCCATGGCCAGAGTACCCTGCCGATTCAAAAGTCGAGAATTTAAGAGACTGCTTACTTATGCGTGATCATGTACCCAGAAATCACCTTCCATGGTAACTTCTTTTTTCCATATGGGCACCTCTGACTTTACTCTTTCAATCGCATCACTCAGGGCTTTAAATAACTCCTGTCTGTGGGCCGATGCTACAGCAATATACACAATATCCTCTCCCCGCATTAGTCGGCCACTTTTGTGATGGATTAACACTTCGATAATTCCTTCTCTTTGTTTGAGGTCATTACATATCTTTTCTATACGTTCATCAGCAACACTCTCATATTTTTCAAATTCGAGCATTTTTGTGCTGATATCATCTGTCTCCCCTCTTACCACACCGGTGAAAGTACCGATACTTCCAGTCAGAGGAAATTCAGGCATATGACGTATTCTGTCAATCATACTGTTCAGGGTTACGAATTCCGATGTTTGCTGTACAATTCCTGCAACTTCGTCCATATCCCAGTCCGAACAAGGAGCAAGCCTGAGTACAACATTCCCTGCTTCCTCATCCATCTCTCCCAGCATTATTTTGGGCAAATCACTATTTGTAGCGCCTTCCACGATAGCGTAATCCATCCCTCTGCCTGCAAGGACTTCAAGAGCTTCATCCAGGCCTGCCCCACGCTGAATAGAAACCATACCTTCCTCTGAGACTGCAGTCACGTTTTCAGCGCCAGAATCGAAATGTTTACCCGTATCTTTTTTTGGGGAATCAAAGCGATGATCATGCATGATTTTGACAGTACCAACTTTACCCTTCAAAGCAAGTTTTTCCACCAGCCTGCAAACAAAAGTTGTCTTGCCGGTATTTTTGTAACCAATAACAGCTACGACTTTCATAATTATGGCATGGAATTATAAATATAAGTAGGCATTGGATAGACTGACATAATTTGATAATTAAGAAATATTACGTATTATTTATATATAAGAGGATTATTTACTCAATGTATGGATGAGCAGAAATTAAGGGTACAGGATATGCCATTGGAAGAAAGGCCAAGGGAGAGAATTGCAAAATATGGGCCTTCGAACCTTTCCAATACGGAATTGCTTGCAATAATCCTGCGAACCGGTACAGCGAAGGAAAATGTGATCAACCTGTGCAGTCGTATTTTTGCAAATTATTCTATCAAAAATTTAAGTCAGGCCAATATCACAAAGCTGACCGAAATCCATGGAGTAGGGATTGCAAAGGCTTCCCAGATCTCTGCTATATTCGAACTGGCTCGCAGGCTTGAGAAACATTCAGATGAGCCACTGCCACGTATCCGTTCCCCGGATGATGTGTACAAACTCCTGTATCCCCAGTTGAGGTGCCAGAAAAAAGAACATCTTACAACCCTTCACCTTGACACCAAAAATCAGGTCCTACGGGAAGATGTGGTATCAATAGGCAGCCTCAATGCCAATATTGTTCATCCAAGGGAGGTATTCAAATCAGCCCTTCTGGAATCAGCAGCCTCTGTAATTCTTACACACAATCATCCATCGGGAGATCCCACACCAAGCAGGGAAGATATAAATATTACCCGTAAACTCGTAGACGGAGGGAAAATACTCGGAATTGATGTACTGGATCATGTGATAATCGGGGAAGGAAAATTTGTGAGTTTGAAGGATGAAGGATATATTTCCTGACAAAAGATTTAAAGCATTTTCCGACAATTATCCAGCCGAATGAAAGAGATAGAACTTGATGAACCATACTCCATCCCTTACAGGGCAATCTATGCCATATGTGATGAAACGGATGAATGTGCGGAGATAATTGAACATAGTAATTGTTATGGTGGTGCTGCATGGGCCAGGCACCATTATTCCCACTCCCCTATTGTCCGGCAGGTAAGGACACTGGGAAATATGACTCGCTATCTTGTAAAAACCGGTAATGTACCCCTTGAACTAAAGCCATCGTCTGCCGCTGCAGGTATTGAAGCGGTGGAAATCAAAGATAATGAGGTTGCAATTACCTATGCCGGACTGGGTGGGGGAGGCGTCGGTGCCACGCGTTGTCGTGCACAGGCAGCCGGGGTCCTACACTCAGAAACTACTCCCTCTGGAGGTGGGAAGGCGGCAAAAGGTACCATCATTGTCCCAAAACGCAAGCGTGTACTCGTGGGAATTGATGATACTGACAACAAAGAAACAGGTGCTACCTGGTGTCTGACCCACAACATCGCAAAAGAACTGGATTGTGTGGAAAGTGTGTACCTCTCCCACTCCCTGGTGCAACTTTTCCCTGTATCGGCAAAAACCCAGAACTGTGTTTCAACAGTCCTGGAATTTGGATGTGTGAATGAAAGGGCACAGAATGCACTCCTTGAAAATATCCGCAGTGCACTGGAAAAGTACAGTGTATCAAAGGATACGGGAATGGTTGTCCTCGACTCCTTTAATGCTTCCAGCATTAAGGAATACAGCAGATTGTGCAGGTCTGCTGAGCTGACCTATGAGTTTGCAATGGAGTATGCTGAAAATCATGGTGTGGATGTCTGGATTGATGGTAAAGGCGTAATAGGTGCCCTTGCTGCCCTACCCTGGTTTGCCAGACCGGATGATTCGGTAATAATGGATGCTGAACTCCCATGAATGAGCGTCAAATAAGCGGCAAAGATGTGATATTAAAGGCTGCCGGCCTGCTGGAAGTTAAGCTGGTCAGTGCGGTTGCCGGCTATCCTGTTACTTCGATTGTGAATCTATTCAGAAATGATGATTTTTGGGCAGACAATACTTTCTGGATGATTAATGAAAAAGTGGCTCTTGAAACTGCCCTGGGGGCCTCGGTTGCCGGACGCAGGTCTTTTGTCCTGACAAAACATGTGGGCATGAATGTACTCTGTGACCCTCTGGTTACATCCGCCACCCATACAATAGGCGCAGGTTTAGTGATAATCGCAGGGGATGACCCCGGCGCAAAAGCCTCCCAGAATGAACAGGACTCACGCTATTTCGGACCCCTGGCCGAAGTACCTGTCTTTGATCCTGCAACTCCTGAAAAGTTGTTTGATTCACTGAAAGAAGCAATCGAACTTTCGGAAAAGGCAAGTATTCCCGTTATAGTCAGAGTAACTTCCCGTCTTCTGGAATCGTTTTGTGAAAGTGCTTTATTGCGACCAAAAGGATCGGTACCACCTGAATTTGACAGGTCTGTATGGGACTACACCATGAAGGGGAAGCATCAGCGTTTCCATTCAATGTCATACCCTTTAATGGGAGATTATTCCCAATCACAGGATTGTCTGTGTCATATCGATACAACAAAAACAGGCATTATTTCCTCAGGTTATCCTGCCTGCCTTGTGGAAAAATTCATTGAAGAAAGCAATTCCCGGATTTCACATCTGGCTCTGGACATGGTTTATCCACTGCCAATTAAAAAATTGAAAAGATTTATTGATCACCATGAATATGTGCTTGTGGTTGAGGAAACAGAAGATTACATCGAATCTCATATTTCAATCGAAGACACCATAAAGGGCAAATCCACAGGACATATACCCCATGGTAAAATAGAAAAAGAACATATACTGCATGCTCTTGAAAATATCAAAAAAACACATATGGATAAAGTGGTCAACCCCGAGACTATTAAAGAGAGAGGGCCACGTTCTATCTGTGATACATGCCCCTATCTGCCTCTCTACAAAGTGCTTGGTACAATAGATAAACCAATTGCAGGGGACATGGGCTGTTCCATATTAAGTACTTCTGCACCTCTTCAGGCCGTGGATACAGGTTTTGCACTTGGCTCTGCCATATCGGTCGCCTGTGGTTTCAAAGGAAAAGGTATTGCAGTCATCGGGGATTTTGGTCTGGCACATACAGGAATGCAGGGATTGATCAATGCAAAATCCAACGGTTTTGACCTGCTGGTTATTATACTGCAAAATGATGTTGCAGCTATGACGGGAGGACAGGATGTAGCGGACCTTACTCATGTTCTTGAAGCACTTCATGATGACATTGAAGTGGTAGATTTTGCAGAAAAAATCAAAGAAAGAGAATTGCAGGCCCTTCTGATGGAAAAAATGGAAAAAAAAGGAATATCCATAATACTTGCAAAAGGTACATGTCCCAAATACTGAGGAGATACTCTATGGTAAAAGTTGCCTGTATCCAGATGGACATTGAGCATTGTAATAAGAAAACAAACATTGAAAAAGCCCTCGCTATGGCTAATCGGGGCCTTGCCATGGGTGCTGAAATAATTGTATTCCCGGAAGTGTTTTCCACAGGTTTCTGTTATGAACAGATGGATAAACTGGCTGAAAAGTCCCCCTACCCCACAGTAGGACAACTTGCGGATTTTTCAAAAAAAAATAAATGCATCCTTATCGGTTCAATAGTGGAAGAACTGGATGCTAAAACCAAACCCTATGCCAATCTTGGGTTCTGTATTGAAAGCGGTATAATTCGGGGAACTTATCGCAAAATTCACCCCTTCGGGGAAGAAAAAGGTCACTTTACCCCGGGTGATTCCATTCAGCCCATAAAACTTGAGAATATATGTATCGGATTGGAAATATGCTATGAGATAAGGTTTCCTGAAGTGGCACGCAAACTTGTGCTTGAAGGAGCCGACTTACTGGTGACGATTGCCCAATTTCCGAACCCCCGGGTCAATCACTGGAGAATCCTGGGTCCTGCCAGGGCAGTGGAAAACCAGATTCCTCATGTGATGTGTAACCGCACAGGAAAAGACCCTACCAAATCGTTCCCTGGAAGTTCCATGATTATTGATGCCCTGGGGAATACTCTTGCAGATTCCGGCCGCGATGAATGCATAATCATAGCAGACATCGACCTCTCACTTGCCAAAGAACTATCCAGTAAAATACCTGTACTGGAAGACCGTAGGAGAGATCTGTATTCCAATTGAAATTCAGATACTAACTTCGATACCCAGGATTTGCTTTTTGCCTTTTGCAATATCCCTGGCCATTCGGGCACATCCAGTAGCTGCACTCCATTTTCCCAGAATCCAGGGTTTCATATCCAGATAGTGATGTATTTTTTCCACAAGAGGATCCACTTCTGCCATAGAACCTGCAAGAAAAAGACAATCACATGTTGAATAATCCTTTAGCAAAACTTTCATAGCTTCTATTTCCATGGATGCAAAAAGAGCAAGAGTATCAATTGCAAATTTTGCCTGATCTTCATTATCTTTTAATCCATCAAGCAAATCTGCAGTGTTTTTATAAGATGTATTTTTCACCACACCACTGTTCATGAATGCCTCGTTTGCACCACATGTCCCGGCATCAACCTGCCTTATTGATTCAAGATCAAGAGGGCCGTGTACGGTACCGGGTGCGAAAATACAGGCATCAAGGGCACCTATAACCACGCCGTTTGCAACAGCCAGAGTTACAGTGTTTGAACTGATATCTGATACAATGAAATTATTAATACCCCTGGATAATGCATCATAGGCAATTCCAAGTTTTTCAGGGCTTGTGGAATGAGAAAATACGTTCATTCGAGAATCAGTATGGCTTTGTGAATGTATCCCGGGTATTACAACTGTGGGGATTTGTGCCTTCTTGATAGTATCAAACACCAGAGTTCCCGCACCGGTCTTTTTACCGACTCCTTCAATACTTCTTACTCCACGATTGTGGACATCCTGTATATCCATAATATTGACAATTCCATCTCCCATAGAATAAGTCAGGGCAATCATTTCAATCTGTTTGATATTGATATTGAATTGCTTTTGGATTAATTCAAGAATTTGACTGTCTTCCATTTCCTTCATGTCTGTTCGGGGAACTTCAAAATAGAAGGATTTTCCATGTTTATCAAGAGCTGCAAAACGCATTGCATTTGTGCCGTGATCAATACCCAGATACATACCCGGGATCACTCCATAAACATTGCATTTATTTCCTGCATTATTCTTTCCCCTTCTTCTTCTTTCCCAACGCTTGTAACGATTCTTACCTCCTGGGAAGAAGTACCATGTGTCAGGAGAGCCCTCAAATTGCCTCTACTATCCGGACGAAGAAGTTTTACATCTATCTTCCCCCCGGGTGCACTCTTTCCTTTAACAGTAATTACTGAAGGGATTATTCTTTTGACATCTGGATGATTACTGATTATTTTGAGCAGTTTCTTGCCATGTCTACCACCTATGATGGTGGAATGCGAACCCCCAAGCTTGCTTTGTAAGGTTGAATTAGGAGTCATATATAGGAGCCGTGGTTTTACTTTTCAAAAAAAAAGAAAGATTAGATGCTTTGCACATCACCCATATCCAGCAATGAAATTCCTTGTTCATAAAGCGTTTCAACAGCGGTTTTCAAATCATTAACGCGTATTATGAGAAACGCCTTTTCTGTTTTTGTAACAAAAGCGTAAGCATAATCGATGTTGACACCTTTTTTGCCAAGTACCTCTGCTATTGTTGCAAGCTGGCCGGGTACATCTTCCATTTGTATACCCAGAACATCTGTTTCGGAAACTGTAAAACCTGCATCATGCAATACACGATGTGCTTTTTCCGGCTTGTCTACTACCATCCTTATAATTCCGAAATCCCCTGCTTCAGCGATAGTAAATGCCCTTATATTGACGGATGCCTCTTTGAAGCTGGATGCAATATTTGCAAGGTGGCCTGGCTTATTCTCTGCAAAGAGTGATATTTGTTTGATAAATTTCTCATCCATGGAATCATCAACCTGTGGTGTTATGGTCTATAAATTATCCTGAAATTCTTTATAGCTTTCTATTATCAATTATCTTTTTGGATTTACCAATAGACCGCGGAATTGTCCCATGTTCTACAAGTTCGACACCAACAGAAAGATTGAGCACACTCTTTAGAGCAGAGGCAACTTTTTTCTCCAGTGAGATTATGTCATTGACCTTGTCACTGAATGCTTCATCATTCATTTCAATCTGTATTTTCATTGTATCCATTTCATTGATACGATCCACATGTATCATGAAATGTTCTCCAACTTCGGGTATTTTCATAAGCACGGATTCTACCTGTCCCGGGAATACGTTGATTCCACGGATAATCAGCATATCATCCACACGTCCGGTCACCCTCATTATTCTGGGATGTGTGCGCCCGCATTCACAGGGTTGCTTGTTCAGAATTGTACAATCTCCTATCCTGTATCGGATAAGAGGCAGGGCTTCTTTTGTAAGAGTGGTTATTACAAGTTCTCCCCTTTCTCCTTCTGGTAGAGTATCTCCAGTTTCAGGATCGATTATTTCCACAATAAACTGGTCGCCCCAGATATGAATTCCATCCTGGCAAGTACACTCAGTAAAAAGTGGCCCACTGAGTTCAGAGGTACCAAACACATCATACGCCTTGATGCCTGTAGCGTCTTCCATACGCTTGCGCATTTCCTCAGTCCAGGGTTCTGCTCCGAATATACCGGTTTTCAGGCCGGTATCCTCCTGGAAATCAATACCCTTATCCTTTGCTTCTTCTGCCATGTAAAGGAAGTAAGAAGGAGTACATGCAAGCGTTGTGGTACCAAGATCCTGCATCAGTTCAAGCTGTTTATCGGTGTTACCAACACTAATCGGCAGGACGGTGGAACCCACTTCTTCAGCACCATAATGCAGTCCGAGTCCACCTGTAAAAAGACCGTAGCCGTAACTTACCTGAAGGACATCCCCACGGCCCACACCAATTGATGTTAATGCTCTTCCCAGGGACTTTGCCCACTCATGAATGTCATTTTTGGTATAACCCACAACAGTAGGTTTGCCAGTGGTACCTGAAGAAACATGATAGCGTACAAGCTGTGTATCAGGTACACAAAACATTCCTTTAGGATAATTGTCCCTGAGGTCCTGTTTATAGGTAAACGGAAGCTTTTGCAGGTCCTCCAGAGTCCTGATATCTTCCGGTTTCACCCCGGCTTCATCAAAACGTTTTTTGTAAAAAGGAGAGTGAGTATAGACATAGTCTACAAGATGGCGCAACCGCTCCTCCTGAATCTGTTCCAGCTCATCAAGGGGCATTCTTTCAATCTGTGGGTTCCAGTATTCGATCATGTTATCACATAACAGATATTTTGTCATGTACAAAGTACATCATTATATATAATATTTGAAATTAAGATTTATAAACTAGACGGATTCGTCTTATTCCGGAGAACTTCAATAACCTTTTGTTTGCAGGCCCAAAGTATCTCATCCATATCGGCAACTACATCGATACCCGCAGCACCTGCATGTCCTCCACCTGTGCCATTGTAATCAGCACTCACATCTTCCATGATCTGACCCAGATTTACTCCGGCATTTACAGCATCTCTCTTTGCCCTTCCGCTAACCCGGATAGAGTTTTCTTTCAACGTACCTACAAATGCAACATCAGCACCTATATTGATCAGCATTGAAGAAGCAGAACCTCCAAAAGAGCTTACATGAGAGGTAGCCACAAGCCAACTTTCCACTCTTTCAATCTCCGCACGATTGGCCGTCTTTAGCATGGCAATACGCATAGACACATCCTGTGGAGTGGAAGCCATCAGCTCCAGTACTTCCGCATATTCAACACCGCTACTTTCAATAATATTAGAAAATGTGCGGAAAGTATCACTTGTTGCATGTTTGAAATGCCCGGTATCGGTCACTATCCCTGTCATGAGCCCCACAGCAGTACGGTTCATAATAGGGGCACCCATGCATTTCAGTACATCATAAACTATTTCTGCAACAGATGTCTTATTGCGGTGCAGATAAAATGCTGCATTCTCTGTAAGAGCAGTTGTGGCGTGGTGATCAATCACGCCATAGTGACATAATTCAATATCATTTAATTGTGCAATTGTTGAAGTATCTACTACAACCGTAAGATCGTAGGCTTCGGGGTTTGGGTTTTCCACAACATCAATCTCAAGTTTGTCAACCAGCAAAGAAGCAACACGATTGCAACCATCAACCAGCCCTACTTTGCCTCCAATAGCTTCAGATAGAGCAAAGGCACTGCTTACAGCATCGGGGTCAGCATTGCGATGACATAGATACAGGATATTATGGTAGTCAAGAAGTTTGTTGTAGAATCCCTCTTCATCTACTTTCATTTCAACCTCTACTATCACTACCCGCAATTGTGCCGGCAAATGATAGTTGGCAGGCAGGTCAGGCTCACTGTGCCTGATAACCGCCCTGGGTACCCATAGCCTGTTTGACCTGTTCCTGAAGCTGGTTGAAACGTTTGGATATGCGTTCTTCCTGACGAGAAATAGACTGCAATCTCAGGGAAAGGGTTTCATTTCTCTCTTTGAGCTTTTCGATAGCATCATCCTTGGTCGTACGGATCTGCATATCCCCAACAGTCCTGTAGACAACTGCATCTCCTGATAACTGTTCAAGTTCTTCCAGAGCATTTTCCGTTTCTTTCAGTGTACTTTCGATCTGATTTTTTTGCATAGCAAGTGTCTGGGCCTGTTGTTGAACCTGCTGCAACTGTGCCAGCTGGTTCTGGACCTGTGGGGGTAGTTCTGAACTCATTTTAGTTTCACCTGAGCATCCAATAAACCTAAAATGATTTTAATGTTTCTATGGTTCATTCACCTGAAAAGATGTCTGCAGTTGTTTATTGGAAGAGAGTCCAAGCAACCTGAGATTCAATAGTACATCACAAGATAGATGTGTACCCCCAGCAGATAAGAAAGGAACCATAATGCAGCTATGAGTTTCATTGCAATTAACCTATTGAGAATATCCTTGACCCTGCCCATAAAAAGTAATTCTACATAAAGGCCCAAAAGAAGGATAAAAAGGCCCAACCCATGATGGAAAAGCAGTTCAATATTGAAAAACGTGTTAAAGTAATAAGTAGATCTTACACCAGACATAGCGGGGTACATAAAAAATACTGTCGACAAAAGCTGTGCAAACAAAGCAAAACCCATTATACGACAATGGAGTTTAGTTTTATTATTACGAACAAGATATACTGAAACAAGTATAATAGTTATCAGAATTGTTTGAAAAATAAGGTTTAACATAAAATATCCCCTCCAAAGTGTCTTACTGAAGATTGGAACAGAATGATATAAGACTGTCTTACAATAGAAATGCAAAAAAGAGGTATATAACATATGGCAATGCTATCAAGGAAAGAACTTAACAAACTACTGGAGGGTGAGCAGCCTCTTGTAGAAGGTTTTGTGGATGAAGAATTTCAGGTGCAACCCAATGGTATCGAACTTACACTTGAGAGTGTGCACAGACTAAATGGAGAGGGTACCATCGATTTTGATAATTCAAAAAGGCAAATTCCTGAAAGTATACCTCTTGATTTTTATGAGGAATGGATTGATCTTGAAAAGGGCATATACAAAATTATCTTCAACGAAATCGTTAATATTCCCAAAAATATTGCAGCACTCGCAACACCAAGGTCAAGCCTGATACGTGCCGGAGCGACTCTGGAAACTGCTGTATGGGATGCCGGATACCGGGGCAGAAGCGAATGTTTACTTGTTGTATATAACCCCGATGGCCTGAAACTGCAAAAAAATGCGCGTCTTATACAACTTGTGTTTTATACTCTGCACACAGAAGTGGATGAAGGATACAATGGTAAATACCAGAATGAGAATACCTGCTTACAATAATTTTTTATAAAAAACACATGTACATATATGTACAGGAGAGGACATATGAGTGAAATTGGCAAATCCGTAAGGATAGAACGCATATTCGATCGTAATACACAAAACGCAATAATAATACCAATGGACCACGGAGTCGGGGCCGGGCCTCTAAGAGGACTGACAGATATGCCCACTACTGTAAATAAAGTCGCTGAAGGTGGTGCAAACGCAGTATTGGGGCACATGGGTCTTCCCAAACATGGCCACAGAGGATATGGAAAGGACGTGGGATTGATAATTCATCTTTCCGGTTCAACATCCCTTGGCCCTGATCCAAACCACAAGGTACTGGTTACCACCATTGAGGAAGCCATAAAGGTGGGCGCTGATGCAGTATCAGTCCACATAAATATAGGTGCAGATGATGAGGCAGAAATGTTGCAGGACCTTGGTAGAATTGCAAAGGGCTGTGATGAATGGGGAATTCCCCTTCTTGCAATGATGTACCCCAGAGGACCCCGCGTAGCATCAGAACATGATGCAGAGTATGTGAAACATGCTGCAAGAGTGGGTGCCGAGCTGGGAGCAGATATCGTAAAAACAAATTACACAGGAGATATTGATTCATTCAAAGAAGTCGTGGAAGGCTGCCCGGTACCTGTTGTTATAGCAGGTGGTCCCCAGATGGAAACCGAAGAAGATCTCCTTCAAATGATACATGATTCACTGGAGGCAGGCGGCAGAGGTGTTGCAATCGGCAGAAATGTATTTCAGTCCGAAGACCCGGTTGTTACCGTATCTAATATATCCCGCATTGTACATGGGGGAGAATCTGTAGAAGAAGTCCTCAATAGATAATATTTGAAAAGATGAGAGCAAGACCATGTGAGTGATATGGCCAAATGAAGATATGTTAGGTAGTGGTACGATATGAAAATGGTCTTGTATATGATAGTGTATATACAGTCCTCTATAGACAGGTCACACATCCCCAATAAATGAACAAATGTTACTGGGCTTTAATTGTTCTGTTCACAATTATAGTGTAATTTTGAAATAGTTCGATAGAATTAAATGTCATGGAAATATGGAGAATGAGATCACTTTCATATTATCCCATTTATCGAGGATTCAATTATGGACAAATATGAGCAGGTTATCGAACTGGCAAAAAGACGGGGATTCCTGTGGAACTCTTTTGAATTATATGGAGGTACTGCCGGATTCTATGACTACGGACCCCTGGGAAGTACCCTGAAACGCAGAATAGAAAACATTTGGAGACAATTCTATGTCGTTCGGGAAGGTTTCATGGAAATCGAAACTCCCACCATCGGCATTGAGGACATTTTCGTGGCTTCCGGTCATGTAGGTGGTTTCTCCGACCCTCTGTGTGAGTGTGAACAATGTGGAGAGGCATTCCGGGCAGATCACCTGATTGAAGACTATGTAGCGGTTGCGGATGCATTGACCAATGAAGAAGTAGATGAGATGATCAGCAAATATGATATTTGCTGCCCGGAATGCGAGGGGAAACTCGGAAAGGCCAAGGAATTTAATCTGATGTTTGAGACGAGTATAGGACCCGGCAATGGCAAACCCGGATACCTGCGTCCGGAAACCGCTCAGGGAATCTTCATTGATTTCCAGAGGCTGGCGCGTTATTACAGGGAAAAACTGCCTTTTGGTGTAACCCAGATCGGTAAGTCATATCGTAATGAGATATCCCCGCGGCAGGGTGTCATAAGACTCAGGGAATTTACCCAGGCTGAAGCTGAAATATTCATCCATCCACAAGAAAAAACACATCCAGAAATTACTGCAGTGGAGAATGACCTGATAATACTTTATTCCGATAAAGCCCAGGAAAGAGGAGAACTGGAAGAAATGACAATCCGGGAAGCAATTGATAACAAAATCATTGCTCACGAATTCCTTGCATACCATATCGCTCTTACCAACCGTTTCCTCAAACGTATTGGTATTTCTCCTGATAAACTGAGATTCCGCCAGCATAAAAAAGATGAAATGGCACATTATGCAATCGATTGCTGGGATGCCGAAATCAAAACAACTCGTTTTGGATGGATAGAAACAGTGGGTATTGCTGACAGGACCGACTATGACCTGAATGCGCATACAAAAATGAGCAAAAATGAGCTGGCTGTCTATATTGAATATGATGAACCTAAAATGGTGAAAAAATTTGCTGTAAAACCGGATATGGGAAAACTGGGCCCCCTATTCAGGAAAAAAGCAAAGGATGTTGCAGAAGCCCTCAAGCAACTCGGGCCTGAAGAACTCGAAAAAGATGGCGATATAAACGTATTAGTCAACGGCGAAAAAGTTTCAGTACCAAAAGATGTTGTTTCAGCTGAAGAAGTGGAAGAAAAAATAAGCGGGGAAACTGTGGTACCCCATGTGATCGAACCGTCCTATGGAATCGACAGGATATTCTACACATTACTGGAACATGCTTATGAAACCGAAATGGTCCCCACAGCTGAGGAAGAAAAGGAAGAAGAGCGTATTCTTCTCAAATTTAAGAGTGAAATTGCCCCTATTCAGGTAGCAGTCCTGCCCTTGATGAAAAACAGTGATGAACTGGTCATTAAAGGCAGGCAGATCGCAAGTATCCTAAAGGACATGGGATTGATGGTGGCTTATGATGATTCGGGAACCATCGGCAGAAGATACCGCAGAAATGACGAAATAGGTACTCCATATTCGGTTACTATCGACTACGAAACCCTTGAAGATAATACCATTACAATTCGTGAGAGAGATACCATGAAGCAGATTCGCGCCCCTGTAAGTAATCTTGAAGAAAACCTGAATAAATTAATCAGTGGAAATATGGTGTTTGAGGAGGCGGGAAGCCCCCTCTAATACTTTCAATCCGCTTTGCTAAGATATTAATAAAAATTGTTTGTTCCTTCCCCTTTAAAGATAAATAAAGAGTAATATGGTAAAGTACATACAACATCCCCTGATTAAACCCGATTCTGTCGAACAACGTCTCTACCAGCTTGACCTGGCAGGCAAAGCACTATCTTCCTCTACACTGATAGTCCTTCCCACAGGGCTGGGCAAAACAATAGTCGCTCTGCTTGTCATGGCGTCGAAACTGGAGGCTACGGGAAAAAAGGTGGTGATGTTATCACCCACAAAACCACTGGTCGAACAACACGCAACTTTTTTTAGCCAGATGTTAAACCTGGAACCTGAAGAAGTGATGACATTTACGGGAAATCTCCCTCCTGCAAAGAGGGAAAAGATGTGGGAAAAGGGCAGGGTAATAGTATCCACGCCCCAGGTCATCGAGAACGACCTGCTCACAAAAAGGATCAGTCTTCAGGACGTGGCCCACATAACATTCGATGAAGCACACCGTGCTGTTGGAAACTACTCATATACCTACATTGCAGAGGAATATTTCAACCAGGCAAAAGAACCCCTGTGTCTGGCAATTACAGCAAGCCCGGGAAGCTCTGATGAAAAGATAGCAGAGGTCTGCGAAAGCCTTCATATCGAAAAAGTGGCAGTCAAAACAGAAGACGATTCTGATGTTACCCCATATATCCACCATAAACAAGTCGAATGGGTTCACTTAAAATTGCCCGATGAAATGCAAAGGCTCAAGGATTTGCTTGATAAAGTCCTGGAAGACAGAATCCAAAAACTGGATGAACTGGGATACAGACTGCCCTACGGGAAAAAAACATCAAAAAAGGAACTACTGGGACTCCAGAGAAAAATGCAGGGCCAACTCAGAAGTGGAAACCCTGATCCTTCTGTATACAGTTCCATATCCCTCATGGCAGAAATCCTCAAAGCAGGCCATGCAATAGAAGTTATTGAAACCCAGGGAGTAGGGGCTCTTGCCAAATATGTGGACCGCCTGGAGAGGGAAGCCTGTACAAAGGGAGCGAGTAAAGCTTCTAAAAGACTCATGGAAGACCTGTTCATGAGGCAATTATCCTATCGTCTTAAAGAGTGCGGTGCAGAGCATCCCAAACTTGAGACCGTGTGTAACATTGTAAAAGAACAATTAACCTCCAATCCAGATTCAAGAGTGATCGTTTTTACCAATTTCAGGGATACCGCAGAAATGGTAACAGATGCACTATCAAATATTGAAGATATAAATCCAGTGAAATTTGTAGGCCAGAGTTCAAAATACAGAGACAAAGGCCTGACCCAGAAACAACAGGTCGAAATTATCGATCATTTCAAACAGGGAAACTTCAATGTACTTGTTGCAACTTCCGTTGCTGAAGAGGGACTGGATATACCTGCAACAGACCTGGTTGTTTTTTATGAACCAATTCCTTCGGAAATACGCAGTATCCAGAGAAAGGGAAGAACCGGCCGCAAACATGCCGGCAGGGTTGTAGTTCTGGTAACAAAGGGGACACGGGACGAAGGTTACTACTGGAGCAGTGCAAACCGGGAAAAGAAGATGCAGGGAAATATCAGACAACTCCAGGAAACACTATCCACAGATGAACACGAAAATCCTTTCATTAAAGAAAAGCAGCGCAGTCTTGAAGATTTCGACAACCGCGTGGGGCCTGAAGATGAAAACGGACCGGAAGTCGTGGCAGATCAAAGAGAGATACGCAGTACTGTAACACGCAATCTACAAAAAGCAGGTGCATCCCTTAGTGTAAAAACCCTCGAAGTGGGAGATTATATCGTCAGTGAGAATGTCGCTATCGAGAGAAAGGAAACCGGGGATTTCGTGAATTCACTTATTGAGGGGAAGCTCTTTGAGCAGATTTCAAACCTGACACGCACATATGAAAAAACTATCCTGATTATCGAAGGAGAAGGACTATTCAATGCCCGACGTATCAATCCATCTTCCATTTACGGTGCAATGTTATCAATATCAATGGATTTTGAAACAACTATTCTCCATACCAGAGACGCAGAGGAAACAGCAGCTCTCATACTCCAGATAGCTAAAAGACAGCAGGGAAAGGAAAAAAAACCTATCAATCCCCACGGGAAAAAAGCTGCTCCAATCCTTTCAAAGCAGCAGGAATATATTGTATCCGCAATACCCCAGATTGGACCACAAGCAGCACGCAACCTGCTTGAACATTTCGGGTCTGTTGAGGCTGTAATGAAAGCTTGCGAAGAAGAACTCAGGGAAGTGAAACTCATTGGTCCTAAAACCGCTGCACGTATTAGAGAAGTGGTTTGTAGCGAATATAAAGGATAAGATCAGGAATTGTGCCTTATCCTTTCCAGAATATTCATTCCCCTCTCGATAAGATCAAAAGCGTCTTCTACACGCCGGGGATCTGATTCTGATTGAATATTTTTTGCTATTTCAACAAGTTTGGATTCTATCAATTGTTCAAGGGGACTTGAGCCCTTCCTTTCAGCATGCAATGAATCAGATACTGGTTCCTGAAAGTTGGCGTGCGGTTGCTCCGAAGAAACCTTCGATTTACTTTCAACAGGCTCTGTTTCAAACTCCTCTTTTATTCCCGTGGATACTTCTGTTTCAACAGAAGGAATCATTTCCTCTACCTTTTCATTTTGGTCCTCTTCCCCCTCTTCTGCAACGTTACATAGAGGACATAGGACCTGCCCTTGATAACGGAATAAAGGAGATCCACAAGTATCACAATGTTGTGCAAGCATTGTGCCACCAAGCTCAAGCAATTTGGAAATTCTTCTTATTTTAGCATCGTCATCATTTCTTCCCATTATTATCACATCACAACTAAAAGAATAATATGTGGCCGGAATACAGCATTCAGTACAAAGAGGTAATAGTCCACCCAGGAATTTAAATCTGACTGAATCGAATCAACAACTTTCATAAGATGAGATTCCAGCAAACGGGTAAGTTTTTATATGAGATTATTAGTTAGACATACAGAACTAATCCTTATTTTATATCCCTATTTAACTCAAGGTGATCAAAATGCTGTCTGTTAATACTAAAGATGTTATAGAGCAATGCACACAGGTACTGGAGCACATCGCAAACGATAATTCAGTCCCAAGAAATATCAGGCGCTCCGCCACCGAAGTCGTGGAAAAATTAAATGATGACAGTGAATCTCTTTTCCTGAGAGCTTCTTCAAGCATATCCATTCTTGAAGACATCAGCAATGACCCCAACATCCCTCTTCATACCCGTACATTAATCTGGAATGTAGCAAGTCAGCTTGAAACAATACCTGTGGATGAATAATTCATCAGGTATCTTTTTTTTATCTAGATAATCCCCAGGAAACATGGATTCTATTACCGGTATCCTTATTGGAAATTTTGAAGAAAAGGATGCTGCACGGGAAAGGGGCTTGGCCCTGTCACGTAAACTTGTCAGAGCGTGCCGTACAACTACTATCGCCATTCATCGCAAAGACAGGGATACTGTCAAAAAGAATCTCCTGACTGCTCGTAATTATCTCCGGGAAATGAATGAGACCCTGGGAAAATACCCTGAAATTTATTACAAAGGACCTGTGGGGCAGGCACAGCAGGAATATGCGGAATGTATTATTACCTATTCTATACTATGTGAAAATAAGACACTTGAAGAATTGCCAACTCCCCAACAGATGGAAGTCGAAGATTCAGCCTATCTTAATGGCCTTGCAGAGGCAGGCGGGAAATTGAGAAGGCATGTACTTGATCTGATAAGAGAAGACAAGCCTGCAGAGGGGGAAAAATATTTACAGATAATGGATAACATTTATTCATTTTTGATAATGTTTGATTACCCTGATGTAATTACCGCAAATCTCAGACGTCACACGGATGTACTCAGATCCCTGAATGAAAAGACCAGAGGAGATCTGACCCATGCATTACAGCAATATAAATTCCAGAAATTAATGACAAATTCGCAGGAAATAAATTAAATTTAAAAGGGAACTCATATGAAATTCAATCCTGATAAAATAAGAGAAGATGCCAGCGAAGATTTTGACAGGGCCTGGAACGATAGCGCAAAATATATCAAAAAGCCCCAGTTCAATGAGCGCTATCCTATAACATCAATCAACTATGGTAAACCTCATCCTGTTTATGATACTATTGCAAAACTCAGGGAAGCCTATCTTCGAATGGGCTTTGAGGAGATGATGAATCCCATTATTGTTGATGAACAGGAAGTGCACAAACAATTCGGCCATGAAGCACTGGCCGTACTTGACAGATGTTTCTACCTGGCAGGACTTCCCCGACCAAATGCCGGCATATCCGATGAGCGTATATCTAAAATAAAAGAAATGCTGGGAGATCTTTCCACAGAAGATATTGATATAATACGAAAGGTCCTGCACGCCTATAAGAAAGGAGAGATCGAAGGCGATGATCTTGTCCCCGAAATGGCCGCAAAACTGGACGTGTCAGATTCCCTCATAGTCGAAGTAATAGATCAGGTGTTCCCGGAATTTAAGGAACTGACACCCAAAGCAGGCAAACGTACCCTGCGCAGCCATATGACCTCCGGCTGGTTTATCAGCCTTTCAGAGATTCTCAAGCGCCGTGAACCACCATTCAATTTGTTCTCCATCGACAGGTGTTTCCGTCGGGAACAACAGGAAGATGCTGCCAGGCTTATGACCTATTATTCAGCATCCTGTGTTATCATGGACGAGGATGTGACCGTAGATCACGGCAAAGCTGTTGCCCAGGCCCTGTTGTCTCAGTTTGGTTTTGAGAAATTCCAGTTCAGGCCCGATGAAAAACGCAGTAAATATTACAGTCCGGATACCCAGATAGAGGTATTTGCATACCACCCAAAACTTGTAGATTCCAATACCAAATATTCGGATGGATGGGTAGAAATTGCTACTTTTGGAATATATTCCCCGATACCTCTTTCAAAATATGATATTCCCTGTCCTGTGATGAATCTGGGCCTTGGAGTTGAAAGGCTTGCCATGATCATCCATGAGGCCACTGACCTGCGGGGCATGAGCTATCCACAGATGGAATTGTACTCTGAATGGGAGATGTCCGACAGCGAACTTGCCAGACATGTCGAAATTGACATGATACCTAAAACACCCCAGGGCAGGGAAATATTCGAAGCCATTGTTAAACAGTGTGAGGCCCATGCATCCGAACCCAGCCCCTGCCAGTTCCCTGCATGGGAAGGAGAAATTGAAGGGCACAATGTAAAGGTTTCAGTCATTGAACCAGAAGAAGACACTAAACTCTGTGGCCCGGCTGCTTTTAATGAGATTGTAATTTACAATAACGATATCCTGGGATTGCCAAATAATAAAAAATGGAAAAAAGCATTTTCCAATCATTCAGCAAGGACTGGTGTCAGGTTTATTGAAGCACTGGCAGCAAAGGCCGCAACAGAGGTCGAAGATGCTGTTGCAAAAGGCGATACTGAAATTGAGACTCGTGCACGAATAATAAAGACACCTGCAGAAATCAACATTAAACTCTCCCCCCTTGCCCAGCGTTACGTGACCGGCAAAAACAAGAAAATAGACATACGGGGACCTGTGTTTACCACGATAAAGACAGAAATTTCATGAAAAAACTGCCAGATTCCGCTCTATAGTGGTTCAGAAATCTTCAGGAAGAAATAGGCAGACAGGTTGTCACCATTGATGGGTTTGAAAATATCAAACTTATTGGGGGTACTGACTGTACCTATTTCAAAGATCTTGTAATATGCTGTATTGTCGTACTAAAATATCCCACAATGGAATTTGTCGAAAGGACAGTTCATATTGGAAAGATAAGTTTTCCTTATATATCGGGATTTTTTTCATTTCGTGAGGGGGAAGGGACAATAAGAGCCTACCAGAAGCTCAACCACAAACCCGATCTGCTTATGATCAATGCCTGTGGTATCACCCATCCTGCAAACGCCGGGTTTACCTCTCATATTGGAGTGATCCTGGATAAGCCTACAATCGGGATTACAAAAAGAATTTTTTGTGGCAGAGCAAAAATGCCACAAAAAGAAAAGAAGCCCAGCCATTGTATCATGAAGGAACACAAAAAGGTTGGCTCCTTAAAGTATTGCCCGAAACAAAACCAATCGTAATTACAGTCGGACATCTGACATCTACCAGGAGTTGCCTGGATATCACAAAAAAGTGCTTGAGAGGAAACAAAATGCCTGAACCATTAAGGATTGCTCATCGATGTGCAGGAGAAGAGAAAAAGAAAAGGGGTAAACGCGGTGGTACATGAGTGGATGAAAAGCATAAAGGGCATCATGGATGAAGGAAGTCCGGTTTGTATTACTTTCCAGGACAGTACGAGAGGGGACGTATCGGAGAAACTTTTCTGCGAAATTATTACCGATGCAAGATATGGAAAACAATCCTTGATTACAGCACAACGATGCAGAGTCGGCAAATTCATACTTGGTAAAAGCAATGAACCCCCGGCTGAATATTATTTTAATACAGGTAGATACGCATCATACGAAATCGCAGAAAATGCGGTCCTTTCCCTCAGCCGGCTGGAAAAGGAATACGGGACTTTGAAAATCGAACCTCTTTCAAAAAACAGCACAAAATTTGATCTTTGTATTTTGTACCTGAAACCGGAAAAAGCAATGCGAATAATCCAGGCGATGGCCTATTATAATGGAGCTCCGGCAGACATTCAAACAATCGGCGCAGCTTCTGTATGCAGTGATTGTGTAGCAGGGACCCTGAATAAAGGAATTGGTCTGTCTTTTGGCTGCAAAGGATCCAGAAAACACAGCAAGTATAGCAGCGAAGAAGTACCTATCGGAATACGCTATGACATGCTGGAAAAAGTAGAAAAGGCATTGGGAATAATCCCGAATACCTTTGATTGATCAACGGGCATCATAGAAGGACATTTCTTCGGCATCAACAAGGGTAATCTGCCCTATCTGATTGGAGAGCACTTTCCTCACCCTTGCCATACATCTAGATTGCAGCTGGATACGTATCATGGTCATTTCCCTTTCCTCGTAAAAATTATCCGTACCGTTGATTATACGATGCGTAGAAACCTGATGCTGCATTAGTTTTACAATAATACCCTTTGTGCCTGCAGTCAAATCCTGTGTACTTGTGGAAGTAAGGAAAATATTATCTCCTACGTGCAGATTCAGTGCCGTGAAAAAATTATGAGGACTTCTGATCTCAATCGTCCTTAGCCCATGGTTCTTAAGATCTGTAACTACATCATGAGAGATTCCGGTTAAAGCAACATATTCCATTTAGATCACCCATACATAGGGAACTCTTTCCTGGTGGAAGAAGGCTGTTCCGTGCTCCGCACATCTTCTGCAAGTTTCTGCATCTCAGCTTCAATCTTCTCAGCCTGCTCGATGAGACTTTCCGTATCTATTGAGTAATCGCAGAAGTCATTTAGTATCTTTATTACAGCTGCAGCGGCCCTTGGATCCGGATTCTGGGTTTGTGTAGCTCCCAGAAGACTGATGGCAGGAAGTTTACGCATAAAGCATTCCGCCATAATACTGCCGGATATACCCGATATTGTACCCATCTGGAATATTTCCACTTTTTCTTTTATGCGTTCCAGCATTTCCTCAGTCGTAGCAGCACCGAATACAACGGGTTCTTCACTCATGGTAGCAATACCGGCAATTGAAATGATTTCCTTTACATTTACCGACTCAGCCCAATCAAGAAGGGCCTTACTTACATCATAGGAAATAGAAGGATTGATGGGGATATCCGACACAACCATTATAAGATTGAGAGCCGGATTTTCATATATCCTGACAGGCATGTTGATTATCCCTTCATAGAGCACTGCTATGGGAGGGAAATAACGGGATTCTATGGAACCTATATATTCCATATTGAGTTCTTCAATTATTTGCTGACTTGCAATATTACCCACAAGCCCGATACCCGGGAACCCTTCTATTAAAATAGGCTCTTCGGATTTTACCTTTTCTGTGATAATATGTACATCACTTTTGTAATCTGTTTCCGACAAAAAACCACCTGCGTTTAGAAATCTAATATAAACTATACCAACTAGCATAGTATATGTTCATACTGATAAATAAGTCCTGCCCGAAATGAAACATATAAAAATTATAATTTCTTTTCTTTCAGGTTTATATCTTCATCCTGCTGGTGTGACATCAATATTGCAGATTTTAAGAAAAAGGCCGTTAAAAGCACTGCCAGTGCAAAGAAAAGTAGTGCAATAATAACAATTGTCAGTGGATCCATTTCTTAAAAATAAAAAAGAAAGTGAGTTTACACTTTCTGTGGTTTCTCATAAAGTTTTATTTTCTGAAGCTGGGCACCTTTCTTGGAATGAGGCTGCCTGAACACAGAATCATTGGCTTTCTCAATTTCCCTGGCTTCAATTGCAAGCTGTGCGGCTGCACGCATGAGTTCATGGCCTGCTGCTGCAGTGAGAGCAACATCTTCAATCTCTTTAAGGATAAAGCAGGCTGGCATGTTTACTTCTGCGACTTTGCTTGCCATGTGGAGGGCTGCAAGACCCTTTGCTTTAGCGTAAGGGTTATTGAAACCGGCACGTTCAATGCATTTCTGTGGTTTTGCAAGAATGTGTGGAAGTTCAAGGT
>NZ_MAFX01000002.1:0-57038 GCF_001683555.1 Methanohalophilus sp. DAL1
TTTCTTTACAATATTATCGTTCCTGCTCAGAAATGTATGGATATATCTCCAGAAAAAGCATTTTACAATCGTAAAACCAGGTCCAATAACCATTGATGAAGACAAGTTCAGGTTTGCCAGATTTATTCTGTTTGTTGAAGAATGGCTTAGGAGAAAGTTAAGGATTCAGCTAGTAGTGCAGTGTTTAAGGTAATTCAATAGGGGTAGGAACAAGATGGAGGGAAAATTAGAGAACTACTGACATTGAATATCAGACATTATATACCATACACTCAAAGTTACCTGATATTTTGATTCAAGCGTTAGATTGTAAGTCAAAACTTGCAGAGAGCAATATCTAATATATAGGACGCATGAGAAACAGTCACATTCAAGGAAAAGAATAATTTATTCACCAGTAAAATGGTGAATAATCGAATAGCCAAGACAGCAGTTATTTATCGCCTTTCCTCAGGCTTTTCATTTTTTCAAGTTCCCCCTCAAGTTCCCGAATCTTCATTTCATCTATCGAATCCGCATAATCTGCAAGTTCCTTATCGGCTGTCTGAAGCGTGTTGTGCAGTTTTTCCACTACATTCTTCTCCAGATTCAACCTCTGTTTTCTGGTCTCGCTAACAAGCTCCTCGACAAGTACCTTGCCTTCTTCCTTGCTTATGGCACCTTCCTTGACCCTTGCCTTTACAAATTCCCTTATTCGCTCTTCGGACATAGCTGCCAATCCTGCACCAATCAATGCAGTTGCGCCTAAAAGACCCATCTTCTTTATCTTTTCCATGTATAATACCCCATTACTGATCAGATAGGATTCACAATCGGCATGAGTTAAAGTCAACCAGTAAGTCAATCTACTATATTTGAAACCAGGGACAAAACCACCACCTGTCTTAAGATGACCGAATGCCGATTCAGAAATTCACAACTCCCCGATTTATGTTTCCCTTCCAGATAATAATAGGTACAACTAAATATATATTTGTTGGGTCTTAAAGAAGAGACTACAGTCTAATTTTATAAATGTCCATTGTATTTATTTCAGGAAGAAGATTCTTCCTGATTATTGAATACCTGATTGCCCAGTTCAGTTACATCATAGGTATCCGTTTCAGGATTGTATTTTAACAAACCATCCTTTGCCATTTTGTCCAACATGGACTTCATTATATCGTCTGTCATTGTTTTAACCTTTCACTCATTTTTAGATAATATCCACAAAACCCGCATCTATCATAGACATTAAGGCAAAATTAATACATGTTGTCAGAGTATATTTAATATATTATTGCAGGGGAAACTAAATGAACGAATTTGGGTACTATGGTTATGGTTACCATACTGTGGTGGGTATGTTTGTATTTGTCCTGATTATAATAGGTATCGGTTTATTGATCAAATGGCACATCGGGAAAAATAAATAAAAATACAGAGATAAGTTTGCAATTGCCTAAAATATAAATTGTGATAATAAGAGGTGAAACAATGGACAAAGGATTTTCAAAAGATTTGAATGAATTGATGCAATTTCCCACAGAGGGAATCTTCAGTACAGTACTGGCAAAATCAGACACCTATAATTACACACTTATGTGTCTTGCAGGTGGAACTGATATTGATGAACATACATCCACAAAAACAGGAGTGGTCCAGGTCCTGAAAGGAAAGGGTGTCTTCCGTTTATATGGAAATGAAATCGAAATGGAAGAAGGTACATTCATTTTCATGCCTGCAAATGCACCTCACTCCCTTCAAGCCCAAGAAGACCTCGCAGTACTTCTGTGCCTGACTAAGTAAATAAATTACATGGATTAAAGGTGTGGTTGTATGAAGATAATTATCATAAATGGTTTTCCAGGAAGCGGGAAAACGACCACAATAAAGGAAATGGCTAAGAGTTTTGCGGATAAGGGGAAAAAGGTTGTTATAATATTTACCGAGGAAGGAAGAGTCCGTTATAATGATATCAAAAACACAA
The DNA here is from genome assembly GCF_001683555.1 of Methanohalophilus sp. DAL1. Lineage (NCBI taxonomy): Archaea > Methanobacteriati > Methanobacteriota > Methanomicrobia > Methanosarcinales > Methanosarcinaceae > Methanohalophilus > Methanohalophilus sp. DAL1. Next base: position 1,970 of record NZ_MAFX01000002.1, read on the forward strand.
ATATAATCACAAAAGAAGTGCTAAACGCCTGCGTTCCCTGCAGTCTCAGGTTCAATCTGGAAAGCACTTTAAAAAATGCAACCCGTGAATCAAATCCTGATTTTGTGATAATCGAACTTCTATCAACTGCATCCTCGTCCCAGATAAAAGCAAGCCTGGAACCGATGAATATTCCGGATATGTCTTTTGCTCCTGTTGTAAATATTGTAGATCCTAAAACTTTCATCACTGATATTAGTAAATTGCCCAAATTTGCCATCGACAGGATTAAAGAGGCTGACATAATCTGTTTGAACAAAACAGAATCTGCAAAAGATGAAAATATCAGAAATGTAAAAGATTTTCTCCGTAATGCTAACCCTGATTCAACCATACTGGGAATTTCTGCACATAAACCTGATGAAGAATTTAGATCTTTCACGGATCAATTGCTAAATAACGATGGAAGAATGCGGGATATGAAATCGTGAAATGACTGTATTATGATTACATGGAAGAGAGACAGCACCGGTATCTGAAAATGGTTAAATAATTGAATTGGTTAACAGGTAACAATGAAATTCATAAAATCAATTGTTGCTATTTTCGTCCTTTCTGCAATACTACTTACCAGTGGATGTGCAGACGACACAAATCGATCAATAGTCCAATCCGGTGTTGTAGAAATCAAAGGGGACAATATCAAGGAAACCGTACAGTATGACGAGGAAAATATCGATCTGTACATAAATGGTGATTCAATCAATGTTGTGGTGGAATGGGGCACCAGGGTTGATAATGCCACTATTACCGGCAACAATATAGAAGTTCTATTCAAAGATGGAGCAAGTATTGAGGAAATTTATCTGAGCGGGTCACGCATAACCGTCATGGTACCAAAAGCCCAGTATCCGGTTGTACACAGGGAAGGCAATGATGTGGCAGTGGTATACTATTAATCCACTTTTCCACCCTCAAGACAGAAGTGCAAATAATCTTTTTATCAGCACTTTTGTCTCTTTACATTAGGCCCTTCACAGGTATCCTGCACAACAAATCCCGCTTGCACAATTTTATCCCTTAAAGCATCTGCTGTTTCCCAATCCCTCTCATTTCGGGCCTGCTCACGTATCTTTACAAGCTCCATAATCTTTTCTGGAACTTCCTCACCTTCTTGTGCAAAAAGGCCAAGGGTATCTGCAAACTTCCTGTAGAGGGAAAGAAGTTTTTCAAGTACATCCTTATTCCTGCCGGCTTCAAGATACTGGTTGGAAACACGGGATAATTCATGATAAACTGCAATTGCTTTCGGGATGTTCATATCATCTTCCAGAGCGTTCCTGAAATCATCTTCAAGATTGTCAGGCAGGTCTATCACTTCCTGATCAGAAGGATATTCATTATCATCTGCGCTCTTTATAGCGAACTTCAGATTTTCCAGTGTTTCCCTGAGTTTGAAATAGCTGTTTTGTGCATGCCGGGCAAAGGAGTCGGAAAAATCCAGTTTCTTTCTGTAATGCACGGACATAAACATGAAGCGCACAACTTCTCCCCCATATTTGTCAACCAGTTTTGGGAGAGTGAAAACATTACCCTTTGACTTACTCATTTTCTCGCTGTCAACTATCAGGTGTTCCCCGTGTATCCAGTACCTTACAAAGGGTTTATCTGTAGCCCCTTCAGACTGGGCAATTTCATTCTCATGATGGGGAAATATCAGGTCCACTCCACCTGTATGAATATCAAGGGAAGGTCCAAAATGATTCATTGACATTACCGAGCATTCAGTATGCCATCCGGGCCGGATCTTACCCCAGGGACTTTCATAGTAAATACCCCTTTCAATCTCTTCCTGTGTGGATGCTTTCAGCAAAACAAAATCCCGGGGATTATCCTTATCGTATTCATCGACATCAACCGATGCTCCCATCTTAATTGAATTGAAATTCAGTTTTGAAAGCTTACCATAATCCGGAAAAGCCGAAATCCTGTAATACACCGAACCCTCCTTTTCATAGGCAAGCCCTTTTTCCATCAGTATTTGTGCCAGCTCTATCATTCCATCCACATTTTCAGTGGCCCTGGGATAAGCAGAGGCTAGTTTTATGTTTAGCATATCAAGTCCGCAGAAAAATTCTTCAGTATATTTTTCTGTAAATTCCTTCAGGGACATTCCCGCTTTCTTTGAATCCCGGATAGTCTTATCATCGATATCTGTTATATTCATTACAAGATTCACAGAGTAGCCCAAATACTTCAGGATACGTACCAGATTATCAGTCATTAAAAAGGTTCGGTAATTACCTATATGCGGAATATTATACACCGTAGGACCACATGCATATATTGTAACTTCATCTTCCTTTAAAGGTTTGAAAACTTCCTTTTTCCTTGTTAAAGTATTATACAATTGTAACATTCAAACAACCACCTGTTACACTAATTTACGCCTTCCTATTTTAATCAATACATTTAACTTTCAGCTATTTGATGGCTGCACCCACACTACCCATAAATTTTGCTCTTTAAATACCGAAAATTTGACATTCAGGAATCTGTTCACAATATCCATGTTTGTTCTGGCATGACTGGTTACAGATGTTGCTTTAAAGCGCGATTGACCATTGGCCAGTGCCATATAGGGGATCACTTGATCGCACATAAATTCATCAACTGTTGCACCTGCTCTAATGCATCGTGAAAGATTTTTTGCAGCATCGATTCCTACTTTCTCAGCTTTGACACCACGCTCCCCGAGACTATCCATCCCGATAGTAGAATTTTCAAAAACAGCCCAGAGGGTTACTCCTGATCCGGTGGAATAAGAGGGTGAATATTGGGCATCAATATTTATTGGTACCTCATATCTCTGCGCAAGATAATCCTGTATGGCATCAACTTCCCTTGCAGATACATCTGCCCTTTCGAGGTCCGAGGACGAATGGGCAACTCCTTTTATATCCAGCAGTTTTCCTCTTTCATAAAGATCAATGGCTTTAATGCAATCTTTCGGTGGTACTACCTTGACCAAAACCTGAGCTCCTCCACGAGGATAGTAACCCTCCCTGAGAATCCGGATAGTCACATGAAAACCCATCATTGAAAGAATGGGACAGAGAGCATGCTGTATATAAGCAAGAGACGGACTCCATTTTCCATAGGTGGCACCTCCATGAATAGAGACCTGTACATCTTGATCTGCTATGGTTATCGGAATCAGAAGGGCCTGCAGGACAAGGCCGATTGAACCTGCTGTAGGAATTTCTATTTTTATGTGATTGGATATTATAGGACCGGGCACAAACTCAATCTCCGTTGAACTTACCGATACTCCCCTCACTTCTGCATTACACAACTGTGCAACCGCCATAATTGCGGCCACATGCTGGGCTCGCAAACCCGGGACATACCTTTGTGCACGAATATTGATGATTTTCACAGGTAACCCTGTAACCGCAGAAAGAGCTACAGAGGTCCTTATGATCTGTCCACCACCTTCTCCAGTGGAACCATCTACTAAGATAGGATCAGACATAGAAATTAATTATACTTCTTTATTTAATATTTTACCTGACGCTCCTCTTCTGTATAACCAAAAATGGTTTATAGGATAATTAATGTTTTTTTTAAATAGAGGAGGGCACAGGAATGAAAATAGTCAAATGCAGGGACTTGGGTTTCAAATGTAATTTAATGGCTACAGGAACCAAACAGGAAGATGTAGAAAAAAAGATGCTTGACCACATCAAGCAAGTCCATGGAGAAGAACTGGAAAAGATGTCTGAAGATGAGATTAAGGAGATAAAGTACCGGATATCAACCCTCACCGGACGAGGGTGTGGATGTGGTGCACTATAAATTAATTATCTGAATTAATCAATCCGTATTACAATACTTATATTCAAAATAACTGGAGCAATCAAAATGACAGGTAATCCCCTCAATACTATAAAGAAAGCAGATCCAGATCTGTTTGGTTTAATCGAGCAAGGCGGTGAATTGACATTCTCCGAAGAAGGCATACCCTTACAATATAAATTCCTGATTGCAATGGCACTTGATGCATCGAAAGGAGCTGAGAACGGAGTCAGAAACCTAGCAACACAGGCAATCAATGCCGGAGCTACAAAGGAAGAAGTGATGCAGGCAGTACGAATAGCCAATTATGTTTCAGGAGTAGGAAGTGTACATATTGCTGCAAATGCATTGAAGGATATTGTCTGAGATTGCAGGCAATAATCCTTCAATATATTTTTTGGTCAATTACAGGGCCTTTAAATATTCAATCAGGTCGTTGAGACCCTTTTCGGACATGTCTCAGCGCGGCATCGTATAATCCAGTCATTCCCCCGACGGATCAATTCCTTGTTTAATAGCCGTCTTGATGGTTTCATCAGTATAAACGGAATGAACTTCATGTTCATCCTCATTGTGCGCATCAGCAGTCAATGCTTCATAGGTGATATCAGGAGGCACTGCAGTACCCATCATTATCGGCACACCACCTTTTCCATCAACACCATGGCAACTTACACAGCTGCCACCATGTACGCTTAACCAGCGAGGACCAGCCTGAAATGATATTCTTTGTCCATCTTCATTAAAACCGTATTAAGGTCCAGGCCTGATTCAAGAAGATCGTTTTGGATGTCTTCAAGTTTTAATCGCATTATAAGGTAACTTTTCCTTGCCTTAAAACTTACAAAAATATCTGCCAAACCGTCTTTTGTCAAACCAATATAGTATTTGTTATATTTGAGTTCAAAAGTGGGATCGATCTCTTTGATTAAGTGAAGTAAACGATCTGCCAGTTCCACTGTTTCTTTAGATCCTTTATTTTCCCAATAATATCTATCTACAACTTCAGTTACTTCTTCATCTTCATCGATAAGGTCAAGTTCAAATTCATCCAGTATCTTTGTGAAAGTCAGAGCAATGCCGGCAGTGTTTTCCACTTCATAAGCATTCATCTGGATGGCAATAATAGGTATGTTGCCGTTAAAGAGCTGGATTACATTAAAAAAGCGACTTGTAATATCCTCGGCTATAATCACAGCACAATGGTCATATTGTGGATATTTCTTTCTTTCATTATCCCAGTATTCGATAGTCCTGATTATGTGAGATTCATCTGTTTTACCTAATTGAATTTCAACTTCATATCTTTTTAAAGAATCAGGGTCCTGAAGCAATAGATCAAGCCTGCCAGCACCTCGATGATTGCGTTCTATATCTTTTAGAATCAAATCTCCAAGGCCCAGTATTGAAGGATCGGAAGATATTTGCTCCTGTATCCATTTTTCATTTATACGAGGATTTCGTTTTAATGATGTTTTTTTAAGGTTTATTAACCGCACACCGACCACACCCCAATAAATTACTATGGTATAGATATGTGGAAGGCAAGATATAAAAATTATTTTTAATCAAAATTCTGAACATGTCCAACAAAAACAGCATAAAATCATTAAACTTTTAATTAACAAACATATTATAGATAAATACAATGATCCAGACCAATTCACAATTAATTTCCATATCCTAAAGAAATAAGTTTACTTCAGCGAGATCAAACGCATGAGCCACAACCAAAAACCCGAACAGGTAGCTAGAGATCTTATAGATAAGAAGTTGAATGATTCTGGTTGGGCTGTACAGGCTAAGAATCAGCTTGATTGGAACGCTTCAACCGGTGTTGCGATAAAGGAATACCAGACCGAGGTGGGCCCTGCAGATTATGTACTTTTTGTGGATCAAAAACCTGTTGGAGTTATCGAGGCCAAAAAGGAAGAGGAGGGGCACCACCTCACTGTTGTTGAAGAGCAGTCAGCTGAATATGCTACGAGCAAGTTGAAGTACCTCAATAATGAACCACTCCCTTTTGTGTATGAAAGTACGGGGAAAGTTACAAGATATACTGATTACCGGGACCCAAAACCAAGGTCCAGGCCTGCTTTCTCATTCCATCGCCCGGAAACATTTCTACATTATCTCAAACAGGAGAAGAGTTTAAAGGAAAGACTCCTTGAAATGCCCGATTTTAAAACAGATGGATTACGTGATTGCCAGATTCGGGCCATTTACAATCTTGAAGAATCTTTTAAAAAAAACCGTCCCCGTGCTCTGGTGCAGATGGCTACAGGATCGGGAAAAACCTATACTGCCATTACGTTCATTTACAGATTGTTGAAGTTTGCCGATGCTAAAAAAATACTTTTCCTTGTGGATACACGTAATCTGGGAGAACAGGCTGAACAGGAATTCATGGCCTATGTACCCAATGATGATAACCGCAAATTTACCGAACTTTACAATGTGCAGCGCTTGACTTCCAATTATATTTCCTCGGATAGCCAGGTTTGCATCTCCACTATACAGCGACTTTATTCTATACTGAAGGATGAAGAACTGGACGAGGAATCAGAAGAGGAAAATCCGGCTGAAAAAGAGTGGAAATCGAAAGAGCCCCTGCCGGTTGTATATAATGAGAATGTCCCCATAGAAGAATTTGATTTCGTGGTTATCGATGAGTGCCATCGCTCCATATACAATCTGTGGCAGCAGGTTCTCGATTACTTTGATGCATTCCTGATCGGCCTGACGGCTACACCGGATAAACGTACCTTTGCTTTTTTCAATGAGAATGTGGTGAGCGAGTACAGCCATGAGGAAGCCGTGGCAGATGGAGTGAATGTGGGTTATGAGGTTTATACGATTGAGACCGAGATCACTAAAAACGGAGCAGAGATCAAGGCCGAGGAGTTTGTCGATAAACGGGAGAAATTGTCCCGCAAAAAACGCTGGGAGCAGCTTGATGAGGATTTCACATATACTTCAAATAAGCTGGACCGGGATGTGGTTAATCCCAGCCAGATACGAAATGTAATTCGCACTTTCAAGAATAAACTTCCCGAGATTTTCCCGGGCAGAAAAGAGGTACCCAAGACCCTGATATTTGCAAAGACGGACAGTCATGCGGATGATATTATTCAGGTCGTCCGGGAAGAGTTCGGAGAGGGGAATGCTTTCTGCAAGAAGGTGACGTACAAGGTGGATGAGGACCCAAAATCCGTCCTGTCCCAGTTCAGGAATGATTACAATCCCAGAATAGCGGTTACGGTGGATATGATTGCTACCGGCACGGATGTCAAACCGCTGGAATGTCTTATGTTCATGAGGGATGTGAAGAGCCGTAATTATTTCGAGCAGATGAAGGGACGCGGTACACGCACCCTGGATTTTGATGATTTGCAGAAGGTGACTCCCTCGTCAATCTCGGCCAAGACACATTTTGTGATCGTGGATGCTGTGGGTGTTACCAGGTCCATGAAGACCGACAGCAGGTCTCTGGAGCGCAAGAAGGGCACACCTATGAAGGATCTGCTTGGAGCGGTCACCTTCGGAGCAGAGGATGAGGATGTGTATGTTTCCCTGGCCAACCGGCTGGCCAGATTGGAAAAACAGATTACACCACAGGAGCGGGAAACCTTTGCCGAGAAGACCGGCGGGAAAGAAATCAATGAGGCCATTAAGGATTTGCTCAATGCCCACAACCCGGATGTAATCGAGGCAAAGACGCAAACGATTCAGACAGAAGAGCCGGAAATTTCTGAAGATGAAGCCAGAAAGAAGGCCCGGGGGAATTTATTCAGCACTGCAAGAGCTACCTTTACCGGCCAGTTGAATGAGTATCTGGAAAATGTGCGCAAAGTACATGAGCAGATCATCGATACTGTAAATACGGATACGGTCCTGAGAGCGGAGTGGGATGAGGATGCTGTGATCAGGGCTGATGAAGTGGTGAGTGATTTCAAGGCCTATCTGGAGGCAAACCGGGAGGAGATCACTGCCCTGCAGATTTTCTATAACCAGCCCTATCAGCGCAGGGATGTCACTTTCAGGATGATCAAGGAAGTGCTGGAAAAACTAAAAGCTGAGAAGCCCTACCTGGCTCCGTTGAGAGTCTGGCAGGCCTACGAACAGCTGGAAGAGGTCAACGGGAATTCCCCGAAGAACGAACTCACAGCCCTGATCTCCCTGATCCGCAGGGTTACCGAGATCGACCCGGTACTGACTTCCTATGACTTAACCGTAAGCAGGAATTTCCAGAACTGGGTATTCGATAAGCAGGCCGGTACCCTGAAATTCAATGAGGACCAGATGGGCTGGCTGCGAATGATCAGGGATTACGTGGCCACCAGTTTCCATCTGGAAATAGACGACTTGGACTATGCCCCGTTTGATGCACTGGGAGGACGTGGCCGGATGTACCAGCTCTTCGGGAATGAGATGAACACGATGATAGATGAATTGAATGAGGCACTGGCGATTTGAGCTCTTATAATCTTTCAATAAATGAATTTGTGTGATGGCATGAAAATTCTATATGACACTAATATTTTGATTCCCATACAGGACCCGAAAATTCTTTCTCCAGATCTACAAGAGTTACTTGCACTAATCAGAGAACATAGTCATCAAGAAGTAATTCATCCTGCTTCTCTCAAGGATATAGAAAATGATAATGACGCTGAAAGAAGAGAGATGATTCTATCAAAACTTCGTGGTTATCCAATACTACCATCACCACCTCTGCCAGATGATTCATTTGTATCTTTAGTAGGAACACCTTCAAATTCACATGACATAAATGATAACGAAATACTGTATTCACTTTATAAAAATCTCGTAGATTTTATTATTACAGAAGACAAAGGAATAAGGAGGAAAGCATTCCGACTGGATGTTGACCATCGCGTTTTTTCGATCTCTTCAGCACTTGACTATTTCAAAAGATTATATAAAAGACATGAACCCAAACATACATTATTAAAACAATTATATGCTCATGAAATAGACATTAATCAACCCTTTTTTAATTCCCTAAAAAGAGATTATACCGATTTTCAGCAGTGGTGGACGGAAAAATGTGTGAAACAAAGTCGTAAATGTTGGATATATGAAGAGGAAGGAGAAATAAAGGGATTTCTGATGCTCAAAGAGGAAACTGAAGCAATAGACACCTCTCCTCCTCAACCTATAAAACCTCGGGTCAAAATAACAACTTTAAAGGTAGATTTGTCCGGTTCTAAAATGGGAGAACTGTTCCTAAAATTAGCATTTCAATACTGTATAAATAACAATTTCTTTGAGATATACCTCACCCATTTTGAAACAAACGATGATCCTCTAGTATATGTAATTGGAAATTATGGTTTTGAGAACATTGGAAAGAGAACCTGCAATGGTGAAGATGTATATTTGAAAAAATTTAAAGTGGAAGACACAAGCTTAGAGCCTCTTACGATTGCTAATAGATATTATCCATGTTTTAAAGATGATGAAAGCATCAAAAAATTTATCGTTCCAATCAAACCAGAATATCATGACACTCTTTTTCCTGATTATTCCAGAAGACAGTTGACTTTTGATGACTATACAGAAATAAACGTTCCTGGAAATGCAATTAAAAAAGCCTATTTATCGTCCTCAAGAATAACAAAAATAACTCCGGGAAGTATAGTTCTGTTCTATCGCTCTAAAGATCAAAAAGCAATTACGGCTATAGGTGTGGTCGACCAAGATCCAATTAGAACAACAGATCCCACAGAACTGAAAAGAATTGTGGGCAAAAGAAGCGTTTATTCCGATGAGGAACTCATGGGATGGGCAAAGGAAAACGTTTTTGTGATTCCATTTAAACACCATTTTTACTTGCCAAATCCCTTAAGCTTAAGCTATTTGAAGGAAAAAGATATTCTTAAGAGCCACCCTCAATCAATAACAGAAATAAACCATGAACAATATGTAGCCCTAAAAAGTGGTGGCAAACTCGATGAACGTTTTACTGTCAATTAAACCAGAATATGTTGATGAAATTCTAAAAGGAAAAAAGAAATTCGAGTTTCGAAAGTCCATTTTTAAAAGAAGAGACATCACCAAAGTCTTCATATATTCCAGTTCACCGATTAAAAAAATTGTTGCATCATTTGAAATTGCCGGCATTATCGAAGATTATCCAAAAAATATATGGGATCAATGTCATGAATATGGAGGTATTGCCAAAAATGATTTTTTTGACTATTTTAAGAATTCAGAAATTGGTTATGCAATCAAGATTAGCCATCTCCATGAATTCTCCGAACCAATCAATCCCTATCTGCTAAAAAAGGACTTTAGACCACCTCAATCTTATTATTATCTGCCTTTAGACTATTTCAGAGATTACGAGCCGGTGTTAATGGAATCTGGTAAGGAGTATCGCACTGATATGGACATTAAATTGGATACGCAAAAAAACATGCTGAATAAGAATATTTTAAAATCTGAGGAGAAGTACGGATGGAAAACAGTTCGTTTAGGCGATTTTGCCATATATCAAAAAGGGAAAAAACCAAAAAACCAACAATCAGAAGCGTCTGATGTATTCAAATATCCATATATCGATATCAGGGCTTTTGATAAAGGGGAAATAAAATATTATACTGATGGCGAGAATTGTGTAATATGTGAAGAAGATGACCTCTTAATGGTTTGGGATGGATCCCGTAGTGGCTATGTTGGAAAGGCAATAAAAGGTGCATTGGGTAGCACCTTAATGCGTCTCAAGTTCCATGCTACAGAAAATAAGTTTGCTTATTATTTTTTGAAATCTAAATATCTTGAAATAAATACAAAACCAAAGGGAACAGGAACGCCTCATGTTGATCCTACGATTCTTTGGAATTATCAATATCCCCTACCACCCCTACCCGAACAGCGCACCATCGTCTCCAAAATAGAGCAACTCTTCAGCGAACTGGACAACGGCATCGCCAACCTCAAAAAGGCACAGGAGCAGCTCAAAGTGTACCGGCAGGCGGTGCTGAAGAAGGCATTTGAGGGAGAACTTACGAAGCAGTGGCGACAGCAGCAGACCGACCTGCCGGATGCGGAAGAATTGCTGGAGCAGATTCAGAAGGAGAGGGAAGAAAGCTACAACCGGAAACTGGATGAATGGAAAACGGCTGTTAAAGAGTGGGAAAATAAAGGGAAAAAAGGGAAAAAACCTTCCAAACCAAAAAAAGTCAAAGGAGGTAACTTTCTTTCAGATAATGAATTAGAGAAATTGCCAATAATTCCTAAAGAATGGAAATGGATAAAAGTGGGTGAAATTACTGAATCGATGAAAAATGGAATTTATAAACAAAAGTCGTTCTATTCTGAAGAAGGAACTGCATGTCTTAGGATGTACAATATCGAAAATGGAATAATTGAGTGGTTTGATATTAAAAGAATTATACTCACAGAAAATGAAAAAAATGAGTATGGGTTAAATGCTGGCGATTTATTGGTAAATCGAGTGAATAGTAGAGAGTTAGTAGGGAAGACTGCAGTAATTCCAGAAAACATGGAATTTTCAGTCTATGAAAGTAAAAATATTAGATTGAGATTAAATTCAAAAATCAATTCAAAACTCGTAAATTATTGGTTTTTCCTTTCAGCAAATCATTACTTCAATAGAAATGCTCAACAAACAGTTGGTATGGCATCAATAAATCAAAGTCAATTAAGCAATTTTGAATATCCACTTTGTCCTTTTTTAGAACAACAAGCCATCGTCAGCGAAATCGAAACCCGCCTATCGGTATGCGATAAAGTCGAACAGGACATCGAAGAGAATCTGGAAAAGGCAGAAGCATTGCGCCAGAGCATCCTGAAAAAGGCCTTTGAGGGGAAACTGCTCAACCAGCAGGAACTGGAAGAAGTGCACAATGCACCAGACTGGGAGCCTGCCGAAGTGCTGCTGGAGAAGGTGCAGGCGGAGAAAGCCGGTGCGAAATAAAGCAATAAAACCAAGTGAGAGATTAATATGAAGAATGTAGAGAAAGCAGAAAAAGTCCATTTAGGAAGCCTCATAGACCAACTTAAAAAGGGACATTATATTATTCCTGATTTTCAACGTGATTTCGAGTGGGAACCATGGGATGTTCTTTCACTTGTTCGCTCAATATTCATGGATTATTATATTGGAACCTTATTGTTGTGGAAAGGAAGCAAAGAAAATTACGAGATATTGAGCTGTGAACCGATTTATGGATTTGAAGGAAGTAATGACCCACAACACATAATTTTGGATGGACAACAACGTTTGACAGCTATCTACTATGCTTTCTTTAATCCGGGAAAACCCTTCCCTAGAAGAAAAAACCCAATCGTTTATTTCCTTAACATAAACAAATTACTAAATGAAGAATACGAAGAAGCTTTTTTCTATGACACATCATCAAAAAAATATACTAATATTCTTCAAAATAAGGAAGAACAATATAAACATCATTTATTCCCTCTTTCTGAAATGAAAGAAGGTACATGGGGAACAGGTGACTGGATAAAAGGTTATCGTGATTATTGGACCAACCAGCTCGAAAATGTAGATGCCGAAAATGAATTAAAACGGGATCAATATGCAGTTTATGTTAAAAATGCACGAGAATTTAAAGATATAATAGAGGAATTATTCAACCAGTATTTTATCAGTTACATTGAACTTGATCGTGATATTGATATTGCCAAAGTTTGCGATATATTTACTCAGATAAACAGTAAAGGTGTAAAACTCGATATTTTTGATCTATTGAATGCCATCCTTAGACCCAAAGAGATCTATTTAAAGCAAATGTGGAAACAGGCAGAAGAAGAATTACAATTCACCAAACCTAAAAAAATGAAAATTTACATTTTGCAGGTAATGTCTATATTGGAACAATATTATTGCTCGGCAAAATATCTCTATTACATGGTACCTGGAGCAACTAAAACAATTAAGAAACCAGATCGTACAAAAGATGAAATCGTACTCATACCAGATGAAGAAACTTTCAAGCAAAAATGGTCCCGTTCGGTTGATGCGATAAAGAAGACTATAACTATTTTAAAAAATCCACGTGAATATGGGGCAATCAATCCTTATTTTGTTCCTTATCCATCTATAATTCCGGCTTTTGCAGCCATTAAAGCTTTTGTCGAGGAAAGTGATGGAAAAAATAAACTTGATATGCAAGCAAAAATCAGGAAATGGTATTGGGCTTCAATCTTCACAAACCGTTATTCAAGTAGCGTTGAATCAATATCTGCAAAAGATTTTCAAGATCTCAAAAAGTGGTTTAACAATGAAGACGATAAACCCGAAGTAATAAAGGAGTTTTTTAGCACATATAAAAATATAGACTTATTAAACGATAATCCTAAAGGATCTGCTATATATAATGCAATTTTTAATCTTTTTATCATCAATGGAGCAAGAGATTGGTCTACTTTTGAATTACCAGAATATGAATCCCTTGATGATCATCACATTGTTCCAGCTTCGGTTTTCAAGGATGAAAATGTTCCAACCATAAACCGTATTCTAAACCGTACTCCGCTATCACCTACAACAAATAGGCATATTATAAACAACAGGATGCCTAATGAATATTTAAAAGAAATGTTTGATAACAATGATAATGAAAAAGTCTATGATGTTCTCGCTTCCCATTTGATAAGTAAAAAGGCTGTAAGTATTTTATTGAGAAAGCCATTCACAAAAAGTGATTTGGATGATTTTTTGAGAGAAAGACAAAACACTATTATTAATGCAATAGAAAATCAATTGATAAAAGAAAAAATTAATGTCCCCATATCTTTGAAAGAATTGGATAATGAGATAGAGAGCATCGAGAATTCTTTAAGAAGTTTTATCGTTAATTCTTTTGAAGATTCACATAAAGCATATCAGAAGAATACACCCGGGCATATACAAGAAAAAGTTGAGAAAAGGATTGAAAGTGAGAAAAGGAAAAACCCTCATTTATCAGATAATGATTTTAATCTATTTTCTAAACGAATAATGTATTTTGACCTCTTTGAATATTACGATATAATGGCATCTAAATTAAACTGGCCACATTTTGAACCTTACTTCAAGAATAAAAATCAATTGCAAACCAGATTCAAGCAACTATCAACACTTAGAAATGCGATAAGGCATAGCAGAGAGGTAAGTCCAATAGAAAGACATGATGGCGAAGCTGCAATTGCATGGTTTAAAGGAATTTTAAAGTAAATCTGTAAATGCATCATCAAAGGTCCAACAATGTCAGAAAACACATCATCCATCGTATCCAAGGTATGGAGCTTCTGCAACGTCCTGCGTGACGGCGGAGTCAGTTACGGAGATTATCTCGAGCAATTGACCTATCTTATTTTCCTGAAGATGGCCAGCGAGTATAACAAGCCGCCCTACAACCGGGATATCGGGATTCCGGAAGAATACTCGTGGGAAGAATTGAAACAGAAACGCGGGGCAGAACTGGACACCCATTACAGGAAGCTGCTTGAGGAAATGGGGAAAAAGCCCGGCATGCTCGGCCAGATATTCCTCAAAGCCCAGAACAAAATCAGTGACCCGGCAATGCTGTACAAGGTCATTGACATGATCGATAAGGAAAGCTGGGTCATGATGGGTGTGGATACCAAGGGTGAGATATACGAAGGGCTCTTGCAGAAAAATGCAGAAGATACCAAAAGCGGTGCAGGCCAGTATTTCACACCCCGTCCTCTCATCAAGGTCATGGTGGAATGCCTGCAACCCGAACCCCTCAAAACCATAGGTGATCCCTGCTGTGGTACCGGTGGGTTCTTCCTGGCAGCCTATGACTTCCTCAAGAACCGGGAAGGAGGATTGAATCAGGAACAGAATCGTTTCCTGAAAGATCAGACCTTCTCAGGCAACGAAATTGTGGCCGGAACACGCAGGCTTGCACTGATGAACCTCTTCCTTCACAACATCGGTGAGATCGACGGTGAACCGATGATCGACAACACCGATGCACTGATTGCCGACGCAGGGAAACGCTACGACTACGTTCTCACCAATCCTCCCTTCGGTAAGAAGAGCAGCATGACTTTCACAAACGAAGTAGGGGAAATTGAAAAGCAGGACCTCACCTATAACAGGCAGGACTTCTGGGTCACCACAAGTAACAAGCAGCTCAACTTCTTGCAACATATCCGCACCATGTTGAAAGCCGGAGGTAAGGCAGCAGTGGTCCTTCCGGACAACGTTTTGTTCGAAGGCGGGGTTGGTGAAACCGTACGCAAGAAACTTCTTGAAACCACCGACCTGCACACCATACTGCGACTGCCTACAGGCATTTTCTATGCAAACGGTGTAAAAGCAAACGTGCTTTTCTTTGAAGCAAAAAAGGCTGCTAAAGATCCCTGGACAAAAGAAGTATGGATTTACGATTATCGTACCAATGTACATCATACGCTGAAAAAGAACCCGATGAAATACTCCGATCTTGAAGATTTCATCAGGTGCTACAACCCGGAGAACCGTTTCAACCGGGAAGAAACGTGGAGTGAAGACAATCCAGAGGGACGTTTCCGTAGATTCACCTACGATGAAATTATAGCACGCGACAAAACCAACCTGGATATATTCTGGCTCAAGGATGAAAGTCTGGCCGACCTTGACAATTTGCCTGAACCGGATATTCTGGCAAATGAAATTGTTGAGAATCTGGAATCTGCCCTTGAAAGTTTTCAGGAGATTATGACTACGGTTAATGTGCAGAATGAAAAATCAGATGAATGGGAACCTGCGGGAGATTTGAAGATAGAATAAGACGAATGTGATTTGAGTTCAATTATAAGAACTGTATTTAGCCTTTGTAGAAATCCTCGATATTCACACGATTATCAAGATTTGTTGGCTGTTAATTTAGACATAATTTCTACAGAATTGGTATTTTATCATGCTACAATTATCCTATTGAATACCCAGCATTTTGGAAATTGTATTTGGTTACACTAACCAAACAACTCAACACTGAAAGGAAAATATATATCCACAGCGAGGACAACATTATTTGGTAAAGGGGGTATTTTATGGTCGAAAATGAGCAGGAAATTCTAGACAGGGCTTACGATAAAGGTTTTGAGTACGAAAGAAAATATGGTTACTGCTCTCAAACAGTTCTTTCCGCAATTCAGGATATTTTTGGTGGAATCGATGATGAAGTGATCCAGGCGTCCCACTCCCTTGCTGGCGGAGGCTCACTGGATGGATTCATCTAAATTATCAAGGATAGTTAGAGAAGAATTCATTGATGAATATGGTAGTATCATCTGTAATGATATCCAAAAAGAAGTATTTGGGAAGTCCTACAATCTGTGGGATCCCCAAGAATTTGAAGCTTTTGAAGAAGCTGGAGGGCATGATGATAAATGCCCAAGTGTAACGGGAAATGCAGCGAAATGGACGGCAAAAGTCTTGCTGGATGAAGGCATTGAACCAACCCTGTGAAAGGATACCAATCATAGAATTCATTTTGGATTATACACATTATTGTCATCCGGTGTATAGAAAAAACTCATTTATAACTATAAAGAAAATATAAAATATACTATATTAATATTTAATTTATATTAACAGTTCTATCAGTGTTTTGACCATAAACTATATAAGTCTATTTCTCTGTATAATAAACGGGGGTATTATAATGAGTGAGAAAATTGAAAACATATTAATCGCCACTGATGGATCTGAGAATGTAAAGAATGCGGTAGATTGGGGTATAGATCTTGCAAAATCAACCGATGCAAAGGTCAAGGCCCTATTTGTCATACCGCCAGTAGGTGTTTCTGCTGCAGTTCGCGGAGAAAGCTGGGCTGAAGGAACGCGTACCCATTTAGAAAAAGAAGGCAGGGATGCCACTGACTATGTTGTTGAAGTGGGTAAAGCAGCTGGAGTCGAAGTAGAACCAGTTACCATTGAAGATTACCCTTCTGAGGGGATTGTAAACTTTGCTAAGGAAAACAATACAGATCTCATCGTAATGGGGACACTGGGTGCAACAGGTCTAACCCAGCTCTTATTGGGAAGTGTAGCAGAAAATGTCGTACGTCATGCGAAAACGTCTGTGATGGTCGTCCCATAAGACAACCAAACTATAAATAATTCAAAGATGGAACATTTCCATCTTACTATTTTTTCATGATCAACTAAATAGACTCACCTTTTAAAGCAATATTAAAGCAAGAAACCTTAAACTATACCGGGAATATATAAGAAAGTTCAAAACTCCTCGTTCCGCTACTTATATCCCAAAAAATCACATAGATATAGGGATGGGTAGGGTATAATGCAGGATGAAAATTGTTTTATTCACCATCAGATCACAATGAAAGGAATTTATAGCATCTGATGTAGTTTATTTCCTTGTTCATCAATATACAATAATATTATATGTAATCTTTTCAAAGTACTATTATCTTTTTATTTTTCCATTTTATTTCTATTTCAATATCTTTTTGGCCTTTTTCAATTTTGAAACCGTATTCTACGTCCATGTTGCCATCGGGTATCTCAACATATTCTTGTCCGATCTCTATTTTTCCAGCCTCAATTTGGTTCTTAAACTCATCCAAAAATCCAATAAGTTCCTGTTTATTGTATGAATAATTCTTTTCAATTTCCTTTTCTGGTTCTGTCATATTTTGAAGAATCAGTATATGATATTTAACATAACCTGATATATAGTATAGTTGATAAGAAGAGTCGGGAAATTAATCCTCGCTGTTGCACTTAAAAGATAAAACCTGATATATTGAAAAATATGAGTGTTATTGGGGATGGGTGTACAAGAAAAAGGAATTACCGTCACAAGCCTCGTTAACCCCCCATCGAAGACATATATTGTATATGCATTTATCTATTGTCGATTTTAATTAAAGTCTAAACATACATAAAAATCAATTAAAATGTTATTGAAAATTTCTAATTGCATACAATATTTCTGGCCATTTTGTATATATATAAAGACCACATTTATCAATTTGGAGTGAGAGGAAAGGCAATTCTCACCACAACCAGTCGTAATAGGGATTGCGACTGAAAAGAGGAGTGGGGTATGAGTTGAGAGCATTGGGAAAAGGCCCCTTTGCTCTCAAATCCTCTTTACACTTTGACTGATAGAAGGACTTGAAATGTATTTTTATCATTGCCTTCTTTAACAATAATCCTAACATCCCTGCCCGTAAAATGGCATTTGGAAAAGTTTTGGAACTTTCAGCCAATTAATCGTTTCAGTTTTTTCAGTGAATAGGTGTTCGCAATATCATCCTTTGTAAGCCATCCTCGGCATGCTTGTCCGATACCGTATTTCATGAAATCCAGTTGTGCAGAGGAATGACTGTCGCTGCTTATGCAAAACTTGAGGTCATATTCTTTGGCCTGTAAAATCAGGTTGTCGTTAAGGTCAAGCCTTTCGGGCTGGCTGTTTATTTCCATAAGTTTACCGTTTTCTGCCGCGGTTTCGAAGATTTGGTCAAGGTCAACATCATATGCTTCCCGAATACCGATCTTGCGGCTTGTAGGATGTCCCAGCACATGCAGGAATTCATTTTGCAGGGCCGTAGTTATCCTTTCAGTCATTTTCTTTTTGGAAGACTTATAACCGGAATGAATAGATCCCACGACAATATCCATTTCCTCAAGAATGTCATCCGGACAATCCAAACTTCCATCAGAAAGGATATCCACTTCAATACCTTTCAGGATATCTATATCAAAATCCTCGCGGAGGCTATCTATTTCCTTCCACTGATCTTTTACCTTATCGGTCCCTAAACCACCGGCAATCTTGCGGGATCTGGAATGATCAGTGATACCAATATACTCATATCCCAATTTATCGGCCTGTGTGATCATAGAATTGAGGCTATCCGTACCGTCACTGTAAGAGGTATGGACATGCAGATCACCCCTGATATCTTCTAATTTCACCAGTGAAGGAAGTGTATTTTTTGCACATTCCAGCTCTCCCCTGTTTTCCCGCAGTTGTGGCGGAATGAAATTTAGACCTAATTTTCCGTAGATCCTATCTTCTTTTTTTCCTTCAATCTTTTTTTTGGAATCCTCTTTAAACAATCCATATTCAGAAAGCTTATAGCCTTTCGAGAGGGCAAGATTTCTCAGTTCGATGTTATGATCCTTTGAACCTGTAAAATACTGTAATGCTGCTCCATAACTACTTTCAGGAACCACTCTCAAATCTACATGACCGCCGTTTTGCAATATTATTGTACTGCGTGTCTTACCCCGGGATTCAACCTCGTCCACATTTTCAAAATTAACAAAGGCATCCATGACTTCTTCAGGATCCGAAGCAACAACCAGTATATCAATATCCCCGATCGTTTCCTTCATCCGCCGCAGAGATCCAGCGTAATCTATTTTTTTCAGGGTAGTGTTTTCTTCCATATAAGCTATAATTTCTTCAGCCAAATCCATTGCTTTTGGTAAAAGCATGCGTTCATGGCTTTTTTCGTATTGGGAAATTGCTTTATCCAGATTTTCTTCAGTCTTTTTTCCAAACCCTTCAAGTTTGCGGATCTCCTGATTTTTAATTGCCTCTTTCAGATCGGGTATTGATTGTATGTCAAGTTCATCCATGAGTTTTTTTGCCTTTTTAGGACCAAGCCCTCTAATCTTTATTATATTACTAGCACCCCTGGGAGTTTGCTTTTTTATCTTTCTAAATTCTTCCACAGACCCGGTCTCAATATATTCAACAATGTGGTCTGCAATACGGCTCCCAACACCGGGAATATTTTCCAATCCTTCCCTGCCCTTTTTTGAGTAGAGCCCTGAGATGTCTTCCCTCATATCCCCTATTTTTCTGGCTGCTTTGCGGTATGCACGAGGTTTCCACTCTACTTCTTTATATTCAAATATATCCGCAATCTCATAGAGCAGTTTGGCTATTTCCCGATTGATCATTTCAGATGTTTCACCTCTTCAACTGTAGTTGCATTCTCTGGGCCTTTGTCATACCTTATTCTAAGGAAACGTGGAAACCTCATGCATATCCATTCCCTGAATTTTCCTGACCTGATGTATGGGAGGGACTAGAAGTAATCTCCGAACCAATTACTTCGATGACAACAGCTGGTTCAATATATTTATCTGGTTGCATATTACTGTCTACCAAAATGTTGACAGGTTGTTTTTCAACGGCATATTTTTCTAGAAGATCGTTGATTTCCGCAAAGTCTTCATCTTTGAAACCCGTACCCACTTTAGCCAGAGTTTCATACCTTTTTTCGCTTTTATTGAGCACAGCACATAACAATGCTCCAAATGAACCTTTGCGCCTCCCTTTACCATGATAACTTCCAACAATCACCAGGTCAAAGGTTTCTCTTACGTCTTCAATATATTCCTTTTTCCACTTAACCCACAACCAACCTCTTTTTCCCGGCCTGTAAGTGGATTTAGCCTTTACTGACTTAATAATTATGCCTTCCATCCCCTTCTCCACACAAGCATCGAAAAAACGCTGTATCCGGGAGAAATCTGCACTCACAACCCGACCTGCAAGTTTTACTTTTTCTGTCTCTACGAGATTTTCTTCCAAAACTTGTCTTCTTTCAGGATAAGACCTATTCATCAGGGATTTACCATCGAGATATATAACATCAAAGAAAAAAACGGCAACAGGGATTTTTTCCACATATTCCTTGACATGATACTTTCGCCTGCGCTGCATAAGCTCCTGGAAAGGAAGGAACTCCCCTTGCCTATAGGCAACTATTTCTCCATCTAAGACAACTTTTTCAGCTTTTACACTTTCGCGAACAGCCTCAATGACATCAGGAAACTGTGCAGAAATATCAGTTAGCCGCCTTGAGAACGCCTTTATATTATCTCTGTCCACATGTACCTGAACCCTTTCTCCATCATATTTTTCCTCGGCTGCCATGGTTGCAGAGAATTTCTCATTCAGCCCCTCCATAGTATCTACCCTGCTGGCTAGCATCATTTGGACAGGCCTGCCAATCTTAATGGAAAACTTACCCAGTGAACTCATCCCGTGCTTTGCCAGAGACTCGCCAAGCTGACCGATATCAGTACATATATTGTATGTATCTTCCACTTTGGCTGTATTATTCCGGCTACCTGTAAAGGCCAGAGCCAGAGCTTCCAGAAGAAATTTCTCACCAAAACCCAGCCTCAGATTTCCCCGTGCAATACGCATAATATATCTGGATTCCAAAGGCCTGGCCTGTGACAGGACTTCTGCGAGTAGATTTATCTTTCTTTTTTGGCTACCCTTTCCCGAAACGTCCCTTATCTGCACAAAATGCTGAAAAACATACTTGAGTGTAAGTGAACTTCGCTGTCTATCATTAAGATCAGAAGCCACATCCCCCAGATCTCCTTGATTCTCAAATGCAATCTCTACTTTTTCCATATCCACATCATAGGCCTGGGAGATGGCTTGTATACCATATTTATCTCCAATTCCCAAATCAATTTTTTCAAAACGGGGACCTATTGTACCCAGTGCAAGATATGCGGTTATTTTCACCTCTGCCGGCTCAAGTCTTTGAAAATGCTCTGCCAGCAATTCAATTATTTTCTTATGAGATGTAGAATTATCTAATTTTTCATAAAGTTTCACAAGTTTCCGAAATGACTACATGCCCTCCCCACCTTAAAAGATCCTGTATAAATTTGTGTTTACTACCAGAAATAGCTTTAGATGGCCCATATAGGCGATACTTTTAACAACCATCAAAAAAGAAGAATGTATGGAAGGTATGGGGGCTGATTTGTAGCTGTGGTGAAAGAATTTGTTTCATTCTGGTTTAACCGCAGGTATAAGAAATCAGAATATCCTGTTCGCATGCCTTTCATTTAATAGGAGTGGGAAAAATGAATGGAAGTGCACCTAAATTTTTGTCAGCAAGTACAATCGAAAAAGACAAAGTAGAAGATTTAAACGGTGAAGACATTGGCCATATAGAAGAACTGATGATTGACCTTGACTTTGGTACGGTTGCCTATGCAGCCCTTTCCTTCAAAGACAAGTTATTTGCAGTTCCCTGGGAAGCATTATCTCTGAAAGAAGGAAAGCACAGGTTTGTATTTCATCACGACAGGTCTCTGCTTGAAGAATCGGAAGGATTTGATAAAGATAATTGGCCTTTGTCCAATGAGCGCAAATGGCTGACGGATGTCTATGCAAAATATGGATTTGCTCCTTACTGGGAGAAATAATCTCCCAGTTAAGTTTTATATTGGATAGTGCTTCTCACACTACACTTTGTTTTCCTATCAAAAATCCAGTGTACCAATAATACGTGCAATACTGTAATTTTGTATATCTGCATAATCTACCCTCAACTCCCATATTGATGTGGGTGGCACAGCTATTTAGGAATTTTGTGGCATAGAGGACCTGCAATAATTACAACTACAAACGTGTTGAAATAAGGATCGTACCATATGGCTAGCCTAAATTATTATTAATGATTCTCATTGACACACTCTCTATTTATGGAATGAAAAGCAATAATTTTTTAGCCTTATGATTTGCAATGTAGTTTATGATATGATAAAATAGGGAACAGTACAATCAATCCAAATAACTAGCACTTTAATTTATATCTGTACTGTGAACTTCAGATAATAGTAGAACAAATATCCATGATTATACATGTAATAGAAATTAACTTAAATTTTAATAGTAATTCGATTTGAACTGATAAATAACAGCAATAACAAAATATATGTTGTTAGTTTGCTAAATTGTTCATGAATAATATTGTTCATAATTAATAAATCCGGATTTTTTTATATAGATGCGAATCCTAGTGTATAATTAGGAAGTATCCGTGGAAAATCATGATCCAAAAAAGCAAAACCTCCGGAAAGGGCACGTTTAAAAGCCACCCAGCATGTTATCTTACAGCAAAAGCAGGAATGTTACTGGTAGCATCTATATTTTTCTGGCACATATTTACAAATACAGGTCTAAAAATGGTTCAGACCTTGGGATCTGCTGGTATCATAATCGAGCCGACCATGTTCGGTGAAATGTTCCAGTATCCGATATACGCAGCAATAGGACTCTGTGCATGGGCATTGATAATAATTGCACTGGCATCCACCCCAATAATATTCAATAGTCGGTTTTTCTCATACAGGAAAAATATTCCTACAATTCATCCAGGGAATTAAACCAATCCCGGCAATAAATATTTCTCTATTTTAATTTCAGTATTAGTTTTACCATTTTCCATTTAGAAAAACAGCTATCTCATCCTTATTCCTTCTGCTACACAGACATTGGATTTATACTATACAAACTGCCAACATAACAATTCATACACTTTCTAAATTTTGAAAGTTATAAATTGATTTTCTAAAAAATATTCATCAAGAGGTACTGTGAACGTAAATGTACCTACCCTTATCAACTTCACTGTCCAGCCAGATACTCCCACCATGCATTTCTACATATTTTTTAACAAGGGCAGGCCCAGACCGGCCTCTCTCAATGATGAACATACCATTAAAACGGTAATCAATACCTGATAAAAAAGAAAATAGACTTTTTTAGATCCAAACAATCATGCCAGAGAATTGTTCTTATCTGCTATTTCATCGTTAAGAGGATCAATTTCATCATGATATGATTCTATGTAATTAGAAACCTCTTCAGCTTCTGGATATCTGGCGATATGATATATAGCATCCCCTTCATGAACCAGCGGCAGATTTGTCTTTCCGATCACAATCCCAAAAATTGAACACATAACTTTTGTTTCAACCTCACCCAGTGGGTCACCTACATAGGCCAGTAAATCTCCTTTTTTGACCAATGTCCCCAGAGGAGATATTGAACGTAATATTCCGCTTTTAGGAGACCTGACCCATTGGGTCGATTTAGAAATCACAGTCTTGTAACCTTTCTTTTTTCTGGCCCTTGTTCTCATACCTAAATGATGCATAACTCCAAGTATACCCCTTACACCTGCTCGAATTGCGACCTCATCAAAACGAAGTGCTTCACCTGCTTCATATAATAGAAATGGTATATTTTTCTCACGAGCAGCTTCACGCAGAGAGCCGTCACGCAATTCAGTATTGATTATGACCGGTACGCCAAAAGCACGGGCTAAAGCTTCTGTTTCTGTATCATCTAACAGACATGCACGTATCTGAGGTAAATTTTCCCGGGCAACAGCTCCTGTATGAAGATCAATTATATGACTGCAATGTTCTACTACTTCGGCCATCAAGATATTTGCCAGTCTGGATGCCATTGAACCTTTTTTAGAACCCGGAAAAGAGCGGTTCAGATCTCGCCTATCAGGTAAATAACGAGACTGGGAGACAAAACCAAAAACATTTACAATTGGTATGGTTATAAGAGTGCCCTTGAGATTATTGATCGTTTTATGTGCAAGGACACGACGAATAATTTCTACACCGTTGATCTCATCCCCGTGAATAGCAGCACATACGAGTAGGCAGGGGCCAGGTTTGCGTCCATGTATAACATGAACTGGCATTGAAGCCGATGTGTGAGTATAAAAGCTGGGAATCGGTAATTCAATGGATTTCCTTGTTCCTGGCTGGATCGTATTTCCTGCTATTGTTATCGGTGGTTGCATCGATTAACCTTTCCCTTTGGTTCGTGTCTTACCAAATTTACTGTTTTTCTCAATATAATCAATTATCATACCTGCAATATCTTTGCCAGTACTGGATTCTATACCTTCCAAACCTGGACTAGAATTTACTTCCATCACCACAGGTCCATGATTGGAACGTAAAAGATCAACACCTGCAACATTAAGTCCCATTATTTTTGCAGCACGTACAGCCGTTGAACGCTCTTCAGGTGTGATTCTGATAGTAGTTGCTGTTCCTCCCCTATGTATATTTGAACGGAATTCACCTTCTGGCCCCTGTCTTTTCATGGATGCCACAACTTTACCCCCAACAACAAAACAGCGTATATCGGCTCCCTTGGATTCCTTTATGTATTCCTGCACCAGGATATTTGCATTTACACCCATAAATCCTTCAATAATACTTTCTGCAGCTTTTTGTGTTTCTGCAAGCACTACACCTATACCCTGAGTACCTTCAAGAATTTTAACAACAAGTGGAGCACCACCAACCATTTTTACCATGTCTTTTACATCATCGGGTTTGCTTGCATACACAGTCACAGGCAAACCTATACCCCTGCGGGAGAGTAACTGTAAGGAGCGTAGTTTGTCCCTGGAACGGGTAAGTGCAACTGATTCATTCAAAGGAAAAACACCCATCATCTCAAATTGTCGCAAAACTGCAGCACCATAGAATGTAACAGATGCACCTATACGGGGAATTACCGCATCAAAATCGTTCAATTCCTCGCCTTTATAGTGAATGGAAGGTTTGTGAGAAGTAATATTCATGTAAGCGCGCAGTACATCTATAACCTGAATTGTATGCCCTTTCTTTTCTGCTGCTTCAATTAAACGACGAGTTGAGTAAAGTTTCTTATTCCTTGACAATAAAGCAATCTTCATTCGTTTACCTCAGGTTTTATCCCATATAGTTCGTATAATGTTTTTGTATCCAGTTTCCCACACATAAATGATGCAGTCGGATTTACCATTGCTCTTTTCTTAAGTGCATTACGCCCCAGTAACATCTTGAAACGCATAGTATCCCGGCCCGTAAGCGTTAGTTCAATGGGATATATATAAGTGTCAAAAACAACAGGTGTTTCGATGACGTAACGCATCTCCCTATGACCTCCAGAATCGGTCACCTGACGTCTATCCTTAAGAGGTGCGTTACATTCAATATAGAAATTTAAGTTTTTTTGAATGGGATGAACCAGAAATCGAACCATATCAATATTATTCTCTCTGTAAATCTCGATATCAAACGCATGAAGTGAAGATGTTCTGGCGCCTGTATCTACTTTCGCTTTTATGGCATGCAGTCCTAATTCGGGTAGTGCAACCCACTCCCTCCATCCAAGCATCAAGCCCTGTTCTTTTTTAGTCATAAGACATCTTCACTGTGAACTTTTTTGACATATCATTCTAAGTAAAAAGGACCTATTCCTTAGCAAAGTGGTGTTTACGCAAATGATACATCTATTTTCATAACTTTAAGAAGCAAATCCAACTTAGAGTATATATATGTTTTTGCAAGATTTTTATTGACTTCAAAATATACTTAACTTAACATGGTGCCTAAATTATGCTTTATCCACAGAAATGTTCATGAATAATATTGTTCATAATTAATGGGTCCGGATTTTTTTATATAGATGCGAATCCTGATGTGTGCTATAGTAAGTACCTATGGAAAATCATGATTCGAAAAAACAAACTCTCCAAAACGGGCATTTTCAGAAGCCATCCAGCATTTTATCTTACATCAAAAGCGGGAATATTGTCAGCAGCATCTATATTCTTCTGGCAAATGTTCACACACACAGGTATCAAAATGATCCATACCCTGGAAACTGTGGATATCATAATAGATCCGGCTATGTTCGGGGACCTGTTCCAGTATCCAGTATATGCAGCAATCGGACTCTGCACATGGGCATTGATAATAATTGCACTGGCAGCCACGCCTATAATTCTTAACAGTCGGCTTTTCTCATACAGGAAAAATATTCCTGCCATTCATCCCGGAAATTAAATTAATCTCCGGGAAAATTTTGAAAATCAGATTTTTGATAAAATTTTCCATATAGCAGTGAATTCTAAACATAGATAATTTCTCGTCCTATTTCCTGCTTTTTGAAGAATACATTGTTATAATAAATTGAATGTTAACTAAACCCAACCAAAGTCCCACTAACTTCACGAGGAAGCCTATAGAACATAATTAAAATTAACTTAAGCGGTATTCAAATACCAAACTACAGAATTGGAATTGGAATTGAAATAAAAATAGGGATTTGGGAAATACCCAAATCTTTTTTTTTGCAAAATCAGAAGATTTAAACTACTTCACCGAATGCGAATTTACGCATTACTTTGGTGACTTTAACAGTGACTTCATCGCCGACTTCGGTGTTTGGAACAAAGATGACAAAGCCGCTAACTCTTGCAATGCCGTCTCCTTCTCTTGCGATATCTTCGATGGTCACTTCATAACTTTCGCCAGCTTCTACTGGTGCACTTGAATCCATGTTGTTAAACAAATATTACACGTCCTTTCTAATGAAGCTTAAAACAGATAATTAACTAGTTGGAAAACATAGGAAAATAGTAAATACGGTAAAAGTAAAAACGTATAAACCTAATATTTATCGCAGTAGCCTTAATCTCTTGAAAGCAATCACAATACGATGTTATGGTATATATACCTTTTGAATAGGGAGGTGTGAAAAATAAAATCTCCCTGTGGCTGGATTACTTCTTCTCTTCCGATAACAGAATTTTCACAAGGGCAGCTGCAACATCCACTGAAGCATAATCTTCTTCCAGTAAATTTTCGACCCAGTGCTCATATTTGCCAATGTGCCCATCATCGATTATCTTCTTGACGTTTTGTGACAGCATTTCAGCCCTGATATCTTCAACATCACTCTGGGAAGGAACATTTTTCCTTGTGATCTTTGCCTTTGTGTGTTTTTGTATATTTTTGATCTTACGGATGTCCTTACCGGAAGCAAAGGTTATTGCAACTCCTTCTTTGCCTGCCCTACCGGTTCTGCCTATCCTGTGGACATATGATTCCTCATCCTGAGGAATGTCATAATTGAAAACAGCCTCAATGTTCTCCACATCGATACCACGGGCAGCAACATCGGTTGCAACGAGTGTCTCAATTTCCCCTTTCCTGAAATTGGACATGACACGTTCCCTTTGTGCTTGTCTCATATCACCATGCAGTCCATCTACAAGATAACCTCGTGCTTTGAGAGTTTCAACCTGTTTATCGACATTTTTCTTGGTATTACAGAAAACAAGAGATGACTTGAAATTGTAAATATCTATCAAACGACACAAAACTTCGGTCTTTGCATTGCTTTTGACTTCGAAATAGAATTGTTCAATCTGGGGAACCGTTAATTCCTTATGAACAGTCTTTACCATCTGGGGATTTTGCTGGTATTTCTTTGTGAGTTTAATAATTGGCTGTGGCATCGTAGCAGAAAATAGAACTGTCTGCTTTTGGCTAGGCACGCGACTGAGAATAAATTCAATATCCTCCCTGAAACCCATATCAAGCATTTCATCAGCTTCATCAAGAACCAGCATTTTAACACCATCAAGTTTCAGTGTCTTCCTCTGGATATGGTCCAGAACTCTCCCGGGAGTACCAATTACAATGTGTACGCCTCTTCTCAGGGCCTTTATCTGCCTGTCTATTGGTTGACCACCGTAAACCGGTAACATTTTGGTATTCTGGTACTTGGCAAGGTTGCTCATCTCCTCAGCAACCTGATTTGCCAGTTCTCTGGTTGGACAGAGGACCACTACCTGGACCTTCTTACTTTTGACATCCAGCATTTCAAGAGCAGGTATCCCAAAGGCAGCAGTTTTACCGGTACCGGTCTGCGCCTGTCCTATTACATCCTTACCTTCCATAAGATAGGGAATAGATTGAGACTGAATAGGAGTGGGTTCCTCAAAACCCATGTCTTCAACTGCACGTTCAATATTTTTCGATAGATTCAAATCTTTAAAAGTTAATGATTCCATGGTAAAATTCCTTTTATATTCTGCTATCACAGTATCCTGAAAAATTGCCTGACACAGAATAGGTGCCTGTATAGGCATCTTTGGGGATAATGATGATTAATTAAATGTACTTGTTCTAAATGTTTCTTTAAACAAAAAGAGGCATGATCCATAACAACGGCAAGTATATAAAGGTTGTCGGTAAGCAAAGGATTTCATAAAATGGTTTTAATGAAACTGTATATATTTAGTGGTTCTTTACAACGAGCCTATACTGAAATTGCCAAATAAGCCCAATCTAAAAGCAAAAAATAGAAAAGTATATCAAAGAAAAATAATCAAATATCCGCAGACTCACTTTGCTTACTGCCTGTTTCCTGTTCTTCCACCACGTCCCTCTGCTGTGCCACTGCTTCGGCGTGTGCAACCGCGCCGCGAAGTCCTTTACGTCTTCTGTCCAGGGAGCGCAAAGATTCGCCTCTGCCGTATAGCAGGAGTACATCATTAACTTCAATACGTGTGGATGCTACAGGGGCTCCAATGTATTTACCGCCGGGTTTTTGGATACCAAGAATCAGTACTCCCTCATCCACAAGGTTCAACTCATTCAGGACTTTGCCGGCCAGCCAATCTTCAGAGCCAACTTCCAGTTCTGAAACCTGATAATCCCCACCCAGGTAAATTAGGCTTGCAGAATCCGATGTCTGGATATCAGTCCATCTGGTAAGAGAAAAAGTGATAACACGGCTGAGAAATCGATCGGCTTTTTTGCTACGGGTAATGATTAAAATCACTAGCATACCAAGTGTAATGACAACGATATAACTTAGCAGTGTATCAGACGAGGGACTCAGGAAAACAAGGACTACAGAGGCCATCAGGGTTATTATTCCGGCATTTCCCACAAGCATAAGCAACATCAGTATCCTGCGCCTTACAGGATGATTCATCATTTTTTCAGATTCCGTGGTAGTAAATCCCGCACCTGTAAGTGCAGACCTTGCCTGAAAGCGTGCGACTTCACGGGAAAGACCGGTTAGGGTTAATGCAATCGTGGCTATACGATTGATAAAAAGAGATAAAATAATTACTGCAAAAACCGTAATAAATGCCGCTATCATTTAGAAGTTTGCTCCTAGTGTCCTATTGGACCTGAAACCATTTATCATTTTCTGAGTTAATGGAATGACAAAATAAACAAAAACAATAGGAGAGGAGGAAAATTAGGCAATTCGGTGAATTGCCCTTTAATGATCAGCTGATAAGGTTGGCATAAGCGGCCAATCTGTACAGAGAAAACAATCCGAATGCCAGAATAACCATCATGAAAACCATTTCATAAATGGTCATGCTACGGTTTGCTTGTCTGGTAAGATCACTTTTCTCATGTATAGATTCATTTTGGTAAATTTCCATTTACTAACCTCCGTTTATCTATTATTCACATATATTGTGATGTTTAATCATTACAAATATCTATAATGATTTATCATTAATAAACCTTTCTGCCCACTATAAACCACACCCAAAATTTGCCGGCATCCGCAAATAAATATTGTGAAAAACTCGCATCTATGCCATTTTAATATAATCTAATCCTTCTGTACTCCATAATAGGCAATATATTATGTACAAAGCCCCATCAATTCGACAAAGGCTTAAGAAAAGACAGCAGCAAGCAAATCTTTGTGTCGAGTATGTATATCTGCAATAAATTAAAACAGTTATTCATGAAAAAATGTGGAAAATATCGGATCAATGATGCACATTGCCATTATGGAACAAATTCAATCTTTATGACAATGGCGCTACGGCCCACCACCAGAATCAGCAATAACATACAAAGGCTGCAGGAGAACATGGATCGGAACAATGTTGAAAACTGTGTTCTTTTTGCACAACCCGAACCGTCAAACACTTTCGGGCATTTCTGGAAAGGCCTGTTCTACCATCTCAAAAATAAATCCCCAGACCCTGATGAACCATACTCTGGTTGGAAGATAGATTATACCAGAGCAAACGAAGAAATATGGTCAATTGATGATGACCGGGTCGCTTTTATACCGTTTATAGCTGCAAATGATAGTGCCGAAAATATTGCAAAATATGAAGATGAAAACGAAAAACCTCCTGCAGGGATAAAGTATTATGGAATCTATGGAAATATGCCTGATGATTCAATTCTGAGTTATATGAATGAAAACTGTATGAACCTCCTTTTACACATCCCGATGGCGTGTAGTAAAGACCCTTGTAGATTACTGGATAAAGTGGAACAATATCCGGATATTAATTTTCAGCTTGCACATCTAGGGGATGGTATCCCTGAAATTATAAAAGCAGTTAATGATCTTGACAATCTCTATCTGGATACGGCAATGTCAAACCATGAAGCATACAGGTACATGTATAAAGAACATGGCACGACTACTGAGGATATAATAACCGGCCAGCCTGAAGGAAAAGTCCTTTTTGGTTCAGATGAACCCTGGGGAAACCTTCAGGAACAACTCCAAACCATACTTAAACTACAGGAAGAGGGAACTCTTTCAACAAAGGATGTTGACAGAGTGTTGTACAAAAATGCAGCACATTTATGGGATTTCTGAACTGCAGGATAACTTCAAGTAATAGCAATCCCAAACTGTTATCGCATTGTTTGATTTGATTATGATCTTTTTAAGGAGGATAAATATGTCAAAAAAGATGTGCTCCTGGAAAAAAGATGATATAAAGAAAATACAAAGGAATTTAAAAAAACTTATTAATAATCCTTCATATTACTGCAATAAATATGGCAGGGTTGTAAAGGATGACAAAAACCTCTGCAAGGCCAAAAAACTATAAACTGGCCTTGAAATGGTAGCATTAATCTCCCGCATTATTCTTCTCTGTACCGTTTTCTCCTACAAAAACTTCTCCAAACAGCGAATTATCATATATTCAGATATTCGATGCTTCCCTTTATGCTTGCTGAAGATTCCTTTAGTGCCTGTTTCTGCTCTTCTGTCAGTTCCAGCTCTATTATCCCTTCAATGCCATCACAACCAATTTTGGCAGGTACACCGAAATATATTCCTTTCTGGCCGTATTCCCCCTCCAGATAAGCAGAAACAGGTAAGATTCTCTTTTCATCCCTCAGGATTGATTCAACCATCTGGACTATGGCAGCAGAGGGTGCATAAAAGGCACTACCCTGTTTGAGAAGAGCAACGATTTCAGCACCACCATGAATAGTACGTTCTACAAGTCCTGCAATGACATTTTCTCCAAGCAATTCTGGCAGAGGCGTCCCGAATACTGAAGAATGCTGGGGAAGGGGAAGCATCTGATCCCCATGACCACCTATCACCATTGCTTCAACATCTCTTTTGGAGCAGGCAAGCTCATCGGCAATAAAACTGGCAAAACGTCCTGTATCAAGTATTCCACTCATTCCAAACACACGATTTGGTTCAAAACCGGTGACTTCCAGGGCTACATAAGTCATTACATCAAGAGGATTGGTAACAGCAATAACAATAGAATTAGGTGCATATTCTTTGATGTTCTCACAAACATCTTTCATGATTTTAGTATTGATATTTATCAGATCAGCCCGGCTCATACCGGGTTTCCTTGCAGCACCGGCAGTTATGATCACTATGTTCGAACCGACGATATCCGCATAGTCATTACTACCCTTGATTTTAGTATCATATCCTACTATGGCTCCTGCTTGCATCAGGTCCAGGGCTTTTCCCTGTGGTAAACCTTCAACTATATCCACAAGGACAATGCTACCGAACTCCATTTCGGCAAGTCTCTGCACAGTAGTTGCACCAACATTCCCTGCTCCTATTACTGAGATTTTAGTCATGGCAAAAGCACCTTTGATGCGATTGTTTTAAGAGGATATCAAATTAGAATTTTTTATAATTAAACCTATTCTTTTGCTACTTAAATTGCTGTTCCATATTAGAGGCATTATTGAAAACATTGGTTTAAAATATACAGAAAATATAACTGGAGTTGATATATAGAATGTAAATTAACCAAAAACGGTGAAAAATGTGCAAGACATCCTGATTTTCACGATAACCATAGTATTAATTACAATTCTTCTCTGGAAGATTAGATTGCCACCTTTCCTTGTACTAACAGGTGCAGCCCTTTTTTATGGCATATTCAGCGGAATGCAGCAAAACGCAATCGCAATGGCAACACAGGGTGCAGGCAGGGTATTTGCACTCCTTGCAATTCCTATATTTTCAGGGTCATTAATTGCCCTGGTAATAAGACAGGAAAATTTTGCGCAGCGGATTGTCTCGGATATGCAAAAAATATCCGCACGACCCACCCTTACATCAGGAATTGCAGGTTACCTGTTATCCATCCCCCTCATGTGTTGCCTGACAGCTTATGTAGTAATGGTCCCTCTTGTTGAAAACCTGAAAGTAAACTCCGAGATCAGGAAGAAATGTTATTACGCTACTGCAATTGGAAGTACACTTTCTTTTGTCCTTCTGTACCCACTTCCTGTAATATACAGTATTACAAGAAGTCTCAATTTTAATGTTGATGCTGGCTTCAACCTGGCTGCAATCACTATATCTGTAATTCTCTTTATCTTTGGATACCTGCTTATATCAAAAAGAGGAGAACACAAAGATACATGGAAAGAAAGAGAATTGTCAGCAAATGAGTCACCTATTGGATGGGTCCCCTTAATACTGCCCATTGTTTTCCTGGCAATTGGGCATTTTTTACCGGGAGCTTCCCTGCTGGCGGATATCAATCTTGCCATTATTCTTGCAGCCAGTTTTTCCCTTTTACTGGTAAAAAAAGAAAATCTGGATATCGTTTTTGAAAAGGGCACCCGCAATGCCGGTATGATATTACTGGACCTCTGCGGTGCCGGGGCGCTTGGAGGAGTAATTGCTGCAAGTTCATTTGCAGAAAATGTCTATAATCTTATCGGACACATAATACCTGCTCTTTTCATCCCGTTTATTTTCGCCGCGATAATACAGACTGCGCAGGGCTCCAGGGCTGTCACTGCAATAATAACATCATCCATACTCGCCTACAGCCCCTATGTTTCAGATGTGGCAACCATTCCCCTGATATTGATGATTTCAGCTGGCACCATGGTGTTTTCCTACGTTACAGATCCGTTTTTCTGGCTGATCCAGAGAACCACGGGCGATGATGTGAAAACCGTAGTATCGAACTATACCATTCCACTTGCCATACTGGGGATATTACTACTCACTTCAGTCTTACTGATTGATTATTTCCTGTTCTGAAGTGACAACAAATATTAACCAATAAACAAAGACCAAAGATTATGGGTCAGAGAATAATCAGGATAATTAAAGGTGACATCACAGAACAGGAAGTTGATGCCATTGTGAATGCGGCCAACAATTCCCTGCTTGGCGGAGGAGGGGTTGATGGAGCAATACACAAAGCTGCAGGACCTAAACTGCTGGATGAATGCAGGACACTGAATGGTTGTGCAACAGGTGAAGCAAAAATCACGCATGGCTATAATCTGCCGGCAAAATGGGTCATACACACAGTGGGACCTGTATGGCACGGCGGAAACAATGAGGAGGACAGAATGCTGGCCAAATGTTACAGTAATTGCCTTAAGCTGGCGGCAGAGGAAGGGATTAAAACTATTGCTTTTCCCGCAATAAGTACAGGAGTCTACCATTTTCCTATACCCAGGGCAGCTGAAATAGCGATAAATGAAGTAATCGATTTTCTGCAAGAAACCCCGGTTTTTGATAGGATTCTATTTGTATGTTTTAATGATGAAACTTTCAGTAACTTCAACAGGCTACTTAATGAGGATAAAAAATGAGTAGAAGATAAAAATAATAGGACTTATGGCAGATTTACCTTCAATATAACTGGGGATAATGTCAGCTACAATTGAAACATCTTTAACCTCTAGGGGATTTGGAGACATTGATGATTGGATTTTCAGATAGAACAGTGGATTGGACTTTCAGATCGGAAAGTCAACATAAAGCATTATATAAAGGAAAGTTGTACAAATGACAGGGACAAGGAGCCTAACACAAGTAGCCTATTATCAAACAGAAATCCGCCAATGCCAGTCAAAATGCAATCAATAAGGAAGAAATACTCACACTCAAAGCAAATGAATCATTATTAATTGCATCTGATAGTGGCTTAAATATCCTCAGAAGGAATACTTATTATAGCTGCAAAGATGGCACATACTGCTAGACATACTATAATTACAATGAAATTGTCTTGAGACAAATATTCAGTTAGAAAGTAAACTATTATAAAAGTAAATGTACTTACAAAAATAATTGTATTCAGAGCTATTTTTCTCATATGCTTTATCACTGTTTGCCAATTCTGTAATTTCCTCTGAGAATTTACTGTCAACTTCAGCTAAAGATATGTCATCACCTTGTGCCTTGTTCAATATATCTCCCCTTATTTTAAAAATAGTTAGAGAACAAGCAGCCAATCAAGCCACCCATAACCTTTTCCACGAAGCGTAATTTCCAGAACATACACATTCAGTATTTAGCTAATTATCTTGCGTTTATTGTGCAGTTTCAGTTCCTCTGTAATTCGATGATGGTTGCTTGTTGTGATGTTTCTCTGTCCGTTTTGTACATTTTCACTCAGAGATGCTTGTGTGACTATCATATCTGGTTCGACATTAGGTGCGAGTGGGAGAGATTTATCTGGGTTTCAGATGCAACATAGAAAGAGTGAATCTAGAGGCACATGTGTGGATCGAATCCATGATAGGTTAACATTGAGTGCATCAAGAGCAGACTCTGGTTTTAATTAAGCACCTGCTGGTATACCTCTCCAGTCTTCTTTGCTATATTTTGCCAGTCAAAGTATGATATAACCTTCTCACGCCCTCTTTTCCCCATCAGGCACCTCTTTTCTGGATCATGATATAATCTATCAATCGCTTCTGCGATACTTGCACAGCTTTCCGGCTCTACCAGAACCCCGGTCCGGTTGTGGTCAATGATGTCTGGTATCCCTCCGACTCGTGTCCCAATGCACGCGGTTTCACATGCCATGGCTTCAATGAGCACAATACCGAAAGGCTCGTAGATGCTTGGCAGCACGAACACATCGGAGAGAGAGTATAATTTAATGAGTTCATGCTTGTCCACATGCGGAAGGCAGAGGATATGCTTGTCATGATATATATCCGGCTGGCCGACCATTACCAGCATTATTTCTGGAATATCTTTCTGGAGCCTTCGCACGGCATCAACCAAATACATCACGCCCTTTTGTGAGTCATTCCTTCCAACAAACAGCACAACGAATCGGTTATCAAGTTTGTATTTTCTTTTGATGTCATCCGCATTCTGGTGTTTGAATGTCTCACTATCCACCCCGTTTGGAATAATTGTAATCTTATCATGTTCGATTCCAAATGTTTGCTCCAGTTCTTCTTGTATGGACTTTGATACTGCAATGAACCTGTCCACCATGCCCACCACATTTGACTCCATCATAACACTCAGCCCGTCTGGCTTCGTTCTGTTGATATCTATACTGTGAGCTGTCATCACCAGTGGCAGCTGGGTGCTCTCCTTTGATAATGTAGTAGCTAACTGGATCAACCCACCATGCGAATGTAACAGATCCAGACTGCCACCTGAAAACTGTTTCTTCACCATCGCAGCCACATTGATGTTGGTCTGTATCTTTTTATATGCTGCACTGAAATTATTAGATGCCTGATAATGAAGTTCTGTTGGTCCGTGTACCCATAAATTTCTGATCAACTGTTCGTTCGATTCCTGTACATTGGATGTAAACACATGTACCTGATTATTTCCGATTGCAAGACTTCTGGTTACCTCACCTACATGGATACCCACTCCACCATAAAAATTTGGTGGATATTCATAAGAAAGGATACCTATGTTGACACCAGAGTCGGGTTTCCTTAGACTGAAAACCGTAATTATGCCCCCACACTTCATTCCGTTATAATATCACAGCCAATTGGATATTGTTGACCCTTTAAATTAGAATCCCGATAATTTAATGGCGCCATTTCTCGTTTCCCATCAAGCAGGAAACTACTTTAGCTCATGATGTACATTTATACGTGAGAATATGTATTAAAGGTGATGCTAAAATGCCTAAACCACTCGTTGTTGGAAACGGATCACTGCTGGTGAACCTGGATATAAATGCAAGCATCCGGGACATGTACTTTCCCCATATAGGATATGAGAACCATGTGAATGGTCGACATTGTAGAGTAGGGGTAGAAGTGGATGGGAAAAATCTTGGTATGGTCTCTCTGATAGGGGATGATTGGAGCCACAAACTTGGTTACCAGAAAGATCGGTTGGTAACTGATACCTACTATCGCAATGATCGTCTTGAAGTTGAGTTGAGGTTCAACGAATGTGTACACCCTCATGAGAATATATTTATTCGAAATATAGCAATAACCAATACAGACGCCATAGATGTAGACATGAAGCTACTTTTCAGCCATGATATTTCCCTTTACGAGAATCCGAATGGTGATACGGCTATCTTTGACCCTGCATTGCAATCCATAATACATTATAAGGACTCGCGCTACTTCCTTATTAGTGGTTCACCATACTTTGACCAGTATGAAGTACGTCCAAAAGGGACAGATGAATCTGGTGCTATCAAGTCTGGAGAGCTTAACATGAACTCCATTCAGGTAGGGGCAGTGAAGAGTTTCATCCGTTTTTCCCGGCATCTGGCCGCGGGGGAAACAAAAATAATATATTACTGGATTGCAGCAGGAAAAACTTTCTTTGAAGTCAAGCGGCTCAATGAACTTGTCCTGAATACAACGCCTGAAAAGATGATAAGTGAAGCAGGGCAGTACTATTATTCATGGGTGAACAAAGAAAAGTACGATATGTTTGATCTTCCACCAAAAGTAGTAGATTTATTCAAACACAGTCTGCTTATTATAAAGTCGCAAATTGATTACGATGGCGCGATCATAGCTGCCAATGACAGTGATATTCTTGAAAGGTTCAACATGGATTCATACAGTTACATGTGGCCGCGAGACAGTGCATTTGTCGCTATGGCGCTGGACATAACGCGCTACTCCGGGACTGTGCAAAAATTCTTTAAATACTGCCGGGGACTGCTCCATGATCACGGATATTTCCTGCAAAAATACAATCCTACGGGTACTCTTGCAAGTGGTTGGATGCCTTGGATAACACCTGATGGGCATATCCAACTTCCGATACAGGAAGATAGCACAGCACTTATTATCGTGGCTTTGTGGAATCATTATAAAATGACAAGATCTATCGAGAATATCGATTCGGTCTATCACTCAATGATAATACCAGCTGCCGAGTTCATGACCAAGTACAGGTATTCTTCTACAGGACTCCCAAAACCCAGTTATAATCTGTGGGAGGAGAAAAGAGCGGTCCACAGTTATACATGTTCGACAGTTTATGCGGGACTCATATGTGCTGCCAAGTTTGCAGCAATGTATGGAGACAATAACCTCGCAGAGAGCTACAACACGGCTGCCATGGAAATAAAACGGGGGATCGAGAATCACCTGTATGATAAGGAACTGGGAAGGTTCCTGCGAAGCATCAACCCTAGGGATGTGACCGTAGATGCCAGTCTCTACGCCGTATCCCAGTTTGGGGTGCTCCCCCCGGACGATGCCAGGGTGGTTAGCACTATGAAAAGTATAGAAAGCATACTCTCGGTGAAGACTGAGGTAGGAGGCATCGCTCGCTTCTATAAGGATAAATATCAGGAAGTTGCGCAATACGATCCAGAGATAATACCAGGTAATCCTTGGTTCATATGTACCTTATGGGTAGCACAATGGCATATACAGGTGGCAAAGAGCATCAACGACCTGCAAAACACAAGGGAGATAATACTGTGGGTCACAGATAGAGCCACAGATACCGGTCTGCTGGCAGAGCAGCTGAATCCGTTTGATGGGAGTCCTTTAAGTGTGAGTCCTCTAACCTGGGCACATGCCACATTTGTACTAACTGTCATGGCCTTTGTCAAAAAAGCAAGATCACTGGAGTAACGATAGAGTTAAGCATCGATTTCCGATTAAAATAACTAACTTATCATTACTTTTGGCTGTCAAAGTTGGGTTCAATTCGTGCCCTTCCACTCAATTGAAAACTAATTAATCTTACTTTTTCAAAGAACAAAAATAACATTATTCCAATGACCAATTACTTTCAAAAACATAGAAGATGCATACATATAAAATATTCAAAAGTTATTTGTCCTAGGAATTCGTATGGTAATATTGCAGATAAAGATTGCCTGCTCTATATTTTGGGATATATGAGCGGTTGGGGAGTGGGGTACTAAAATCGATTTTATGCCCGCTCATTAATGAGCCAAACAGGAGTATAGCCATATATATAGATTGTGATTTTATTTCATCGGTTATAAGGCTGATATATTAAAGAGATAGGACCCATTCATAGACTACGCACACGGCACGATAAGTAATGTCATGCTGTAGTTGTAATTTCATGAAATCAGGCAAAATATTGTAGGAGTTGATGATCTTAACACGAAAATATTTGGGAATTATGGCTGATTCCCACGATAATCTGGATATGATACGCAAAGCTGTGGACTTCTTCAACGAAAAACAGGTCTCAGCTGTGCTCCATGCGGGGGATCTCGTATCACCCTTCAACGTAAAAGGATTCACTGAACTGGAGGCACCTCTTCACCTTGTATTTGGAAATAATGAGGGAGACAGAATCACCATAAAAGAATGGTTTGTAAAACAGGGAGCAAACGTGTGTGGTGATTTTGGCACATTCAGTAGTTCTCTAATTTTCGTTCCATCTTGGCCCTACCACTATTAAATTACCTTAAACACTGCACTACTAGCTGAATCCTTAACTTTCTCCTAAGCCATTCTTCAACAAACAAAATAAACCTGGCAAACCTGAACTTGTCTTCATCAATGGTTATTGGACCTGGTTTTACGATTGTAAAATGTTTTTTCTGGAGATATAGCCATACATTTCTGAGCAGGAATGATACTATTGTAAAGAAATATCTGAAAGTTACATCTTTTGTTGATGTCCTTGGTTTAACAATATTTCTCATCCTGTAAGATGATTCGATAGCAAATCGTCTTCTGTAGACATTACTAACCTTCCTTGGAGGCCACTTAACTCCATAAACAACAAACCCAAGGTTTTCACATCCGTATTTTCCTCTTTTACCTTTCAAATACTTCACATCAACTATAATATTCAGTTGAACTTCTTGTTTTTGGGCATTCTTCATTACATAATCTGCAGACCTTGCTTTTCTCCCGTTGAGCAGTTGCTTGATTGCGTTTCCCCTTTTTACTACTGGTGTAATGTGGGATATCTCCTTGTCCTGTAAGAACTCAAACACATCAACTGAATAGAACTCTCGATCCAGACAAAGGACCTTGATATTGAAATCCAGTTCTTCGATAAGGTCTATGAAATAAGTGAGGTAATCAACCTTCGTTTTATTCCTTTCAACAGGAAGAACTGCAAGAGTATATCTCTCGTTCTTGTTTATGATGGACAGTGATACATATGAATAAAAAGAGTTTGTTGATTTCTTGGCCTGACTACGTATCACGTAGTCTTGGTTGAATGAATCAACTTTTCCATAATATGGATCATTTGTAAAATCGATAGCAAACTCATACTTTTTCTCTGGTTTTAGAGTACCGACAGAACTGTGGAGAAGAATATTCTCATTTGCCTGGATAAGTTCTTCAAGACTTAGTTTCCTGAGATGATATCTCAAAGATGTTTCACAAGGGATCTCTTGATAGTGTTTTGATGCAGAATGAACTGAACTCTTGTCCACTGCCATACACATGGCAGTATAAAATAGATCTTTAGAGCTAAGTGAACCGTTTATCCTGATGTCGATATTCTCTAGGAGTGGTTTAAGAGCAGCATCAATACACTGTTTTGGTCTTAATTCGAACTTGTCACAGGTCCTTGAATTGGATGGTAGAAATGACATATGGCGGCGTTCTCGCCGCATATAAAGCTATCGGGGTGTGTTGTTAAGTTCAGGTGCTCAAAATTAGCTGAGTACTGACATTGGATATAGAGGATCTGCATATTGCCCTGCTACATGGCATAAACGAAGAAGAAATTGAGGCTCTTGCTGCATCCGGTAATTTTGATCTCATTGTCAGGGGACATACCCATCAGGCAGGCAGCCACATGATAGGCAACACACGAGTGATAAATCCTGGGGAGACTGCCGGAGTACTTACGGGAAAAGCTACTGTTGCACTTGTAGATCCTCTTACAAAGGAAACCGAGATAATTGAACTCTAAAAGAAGGGAGGAGGCGTGGTCTGACAACAACGCCCTTTAGGGTCTGCAAAACAGACATAGTATTACAAAAAACATCTATTGTAATACTTAATTTTACTTTTTTGCTATTTTTCAATAAATAACTTTTGGTCCGTTAGTTAAATCCCTGTTTACTCTGTTCATTTCGAAAAGTTCAAGTATGTTACTTGCTAACACCCCTCAGTATAAAAGAGGTGTAAAATTGTTGGGCATAGAGGACCCCTACATATGGAGTGCATATGTTCTGTGCATAATAAGTGCCATCGCCTGCATGGCATATGGAATTGCAAAATGGAATGAAGAGGAGGAAGAGGATTGCCTGTAAGTCCGGTCGTTCTTGGTGTAATCGTTCTGGTCTATCTGATGATAGTCTTCTATTGCGGATGGATTGCATACAAGCGCACAAAAGAAGTTGACGATTACATGCTGGCGGGGCGGAAAGTGCATCCGTACATACTGGCCCTATCCTATGGAGCGGCATTTGTCAGTACCTCGGCAATCGTTGGTTTTGGAGGAGTTTCCGCAACTTTAGGAATGGGAACACTGTGGCTTGTCTTCATGAACATCGTGGTGGGAATCTTTGTGGCCTTTGTCCTTTTCGGATCACGCACACGGCGTATAGGTGTGAACCTGGGAGCTGTCACATTCCCTGAACTGCTGGGCAAACGTTTCAACTCAAAATTCATACAGGGTTTTTCAGGTGCTTTGATAGGAGTGTTCATGCCCCTTTATGCAGGGATTGTACTAATCGGAGGAGCCCGGTTCATGGAAACATCCCTGGGAATCAATTATGACGTGGCAGTATTTATCCTCACTATTATTGTTGCAGCCTATGTGATCACAGGAGGTTTACTGGCAGTGATGTACACAGACGCCATGCAGGGAACCCTGATGCTTGGGGGCATGACAATACTGCTTATACTAACCTATGCTAACCTCGGTGGAATCACGGAAGCTCACCAGGCCCTCACCGACATGTCATCCATGGTGCCGGCAGGTTTAGTCGCAGGTGGACATACTGGATGGACATCAATGCCTGCATTTGGCACACCGATATGGTGGACTATGGTATCTACAATTATACTCGGCGTGGGAATCGGTGTACTGGCACAACCACAGCTGGCCGTGCGATTCATGACAGTAGATAGCAAAAAATCCCTCAACAGGGCAGTATTTGCCGGCGGGCCTTTTATCCTCATGATGGCAGGAGTTGCCTATATAGTCGGTGCCCTTTCCAATGTGTATTTCCTCGATACACAAGGCCAGCTTGCATTGGATGTAGCAGGCGGTAATATGGACCGCATTATCCCAGAGTACATAAACAGTGCCACACCGGACCTTTTCGTTGCAATATTCATGGTAACCCTGCTGGCGGCTGCTATGTCAACCCTCAGTTCCCAATATCACACAATGGGAACTGCTATTGGTCATGACTTCTACAAAGAGTTCCTCAAAGGTGGTAAATCCGGAAAGACCATATCCGTAACCAGACTGGGAATCGCTGTTACAATCATATTGAGTGTTATCCTTGCCTACATGCTGCCAATCAGCATTATTGCCCGTGGTACAGCTATTTTCTTTGGTCTGTGCGCGGCTGCCTTCCTGCCCGCCTATGCAGGAGCACTGTTCTGGCCGCGTATGACCAGGGAAGGAGCGATTGCAAGTCTTCTCGCAGGGACATTCAGCAGCCTTTTCTGGCTGGCTTTTGTCCATGCAAAGGAAGCGGCTCCCCTGGGAATATCACAGGCTATTTTTGGAATGGAAACCCTGCTCACCGGCACCTGGACCGTTGTGGACCCGATCCTTGTTGCCACACCGATTGCAGCCATTACCGCCGTAGTAGTAAGCCTTGCTACCAAACCAATGCCAGAAGAACACCTCGACAGATGTTACAGGGGATACATCAAAAGATAAGACCAAAAGGCGCAATCTTTAAATCCTTTCCCTTTTCTATTTTATACAGGTGATTTAACCTGTCAACTCTAACAATAATAGCCTGCAGAATGTTCGAAGATGAGATAGCATATCTCATAGAAGAGGATAATTCGGTAGACAATGTGATCATAGTCGAAAATGATGAATCTTATGGTATCAGGGACAAACTCAACAAAGCAGGAGTGGATGTTGAAACAAAAACCATGGTGAATTTGCTGAATAACCCATTGCCTGATAACCAATTCAATATAGTTATCCAGATACTTGAATTTGCCCTGCATGCAATCCCAAAAAATCTCAAGGACGAGGTGTACACAAATACCAAGAGATTGACACCCATCTCCGATGGTATCTTACTTTTTTACGGATTGTGTGGCAATGTACTGTCAGACATAGAGCAGGATTTTGCCGATCATCCCTGTCCGGTGGGAATACTAAGAGAAAATAACGGGGAAACAATCGATGACTGTATTGGTGCCGTGCTTGGCGGCAGACAGAAATATCTTGACACCCTCAAGAGTTTCAAAGGAGAGGGGACTTTTATCCTGACCCCCATGTGGGCAGCTAACTGGAGGGATATGCTCGTTTCTTCAGGATTTAGCAAAGATAAAAACGACATTGAAACATCGAGATATGTCTTTAATGAAATAGGTTACAAGCATGTAGCAAAGCTTGACACCGGGATTAATTACGAAGAGGATTTCCATCAAAGAGTCGATGAGTTCGCGGATTTATTTGACTTTGATATACTGCATGTGCCGGCAAACCTGAACACATTAAAGCAGTGCTACAGCAATTTCAAAAAGGAGTTATATTGACCGAAAAGTATCCGGGCCTTTTCCATAAAGTTATTAAAGGTAATTCCTATTCATTAGCGGACAATAAATCAGGTGATGAATTGACACGCATACTTGCAACAGGAACCTTTGATATACTTCACCCGGGTCATCTCTACTATTTGGAACAGGCCCGGAAGTATGGCAGTGAACTATATGTCCTTGTTGCACGGGACTCAACAATTGAACATAAGCCTAAACCCATAGTTCCTGAAAAACAGCGGCTTGAAATGGTTAAAGCTTTAAAGGTTGTGGACCATGCCCTGCTGGGAAGCGAAGAAGATATGTTCAAACCCCTCGAAGAGGTACAACCGGATATTATCGTACTGGGCCACGACCAGGTATTCGATGAAAAAGAACTCGAAGATAAACTTCAAAAAAGAGGATTCAAGACAAAGGTAGTTCGCCTCGGAAAGCCCCGGCAATGTCCCCTTTGCAGCAGTGGCAGAATTATAAAAAGAATCCTGGAAAGAAAGAGAACAGAATTATAAAAGGCAATTCTCAATCCTTTCAAGAGCTTCTCTTATCCTTTCCTGTGAAATGGCATATGAAAGCCTCATGAAATTGTTACCACTTGGGCCAAAAGCCGAACCGGGAGTAGCAGCAACGTGGGCATCTGAAAGTAATTTCTCAGCAATCTCTTCACCATCCCCATACTCGCTTACATCCGCAAATGCATAGAATGCACCCCTGGGACGGCTGCAATGTATACCGATATCATTCAACCCATCTACAAGGATATCGCGACGTTGCCTGAATTCGGCTACCATGTCCTCAACAGGTTGCTGGTCACCTTCCAGTGCCTCAATGGCACCATATTGAGCAAACGTTGTAGCACTGCTGACAGAATGTGAC
This sequence comes from Methanohalophilus sp. DAL1, assembly GCF_001683555.1. Taxonomy (NCBI): domain Archaea; kingdom Methanobacteriati; phylum Methanobacteriota; class Methanomicrobia; order Methanosarcinales; family Methanosarcinaceae; genus Methanohalophilus; species Methanohalophilus sp. DAL1. The sequence continues at coordinate 46,503 of NZ_MAFX01000002.1, forward strand.
TGGATTTTCTGGAAATCATGGAGGAAAGCTTCATTGGCAGCGACATAACCTAGCCTCCAGCCTGTCATCGCATATGATTTGGAAAAGCCATTTACAGTAATAGTGCGGTCCTGCATCCCTTCCATAGCACCGATACTGTAGTGTTTTTCATCATAAAGTATCTTCTCATAAATCTCATCGGAGAGAACCAGCAGATTATGATCAATGGCAAGGTCTGCTATTTCCTTTAATTTGTCCTTGCCAAATACACCACCTGAGGGATTGCAAGGGGAATTGACAACTATCAGGCGAGTTTTATCTGTAATGTGATCTCCAATATCATAAGGAAGAAAGCCATTTTCCGGATCTGTAGACACCCATTTAGGATTTGCTCCTGCAAATTTGATACATGGTTCATAGGAAACCCAGGCAGGGTCGAACAGGACAGCCTCATCGCCATCATCAAGTACAGACATCATAACTTCGAAGATTGCCTGTTTGGCTCCCGGTGTAACCATCACATTGGATGCATCCAAATTCAGATTGTTCTCTGTTTGTAATTTTTTGGCTATAGCTTCGCGCAGCGGTTTGATACCCGCAGAGGGAGAATAATGAGTTTCTCCGCTATAAAGCGCCTTGCATGCAGCATCACTGATGTGGCCGGGAGTATCAAAATCAGGTTCACCCAGACTGAAACTAATTACATCAATGCCGTCATGCTTGAGCTTATTTGCTATATTTGCTATACGGATTGTCGGGGATTCAGCCACTCGGGCCAATCTTGAAGATGCCATTAATAGTCCCTATGAATAGATTTAGAGACGCCTGATAAGTTTTACCGCAGCCTCTACAGCCCTCTTGGCATAATCGACCCTCTGGTGAGCCTCCATGCGACTCATACCGGGGCCCGCGATTCCCAGAGTGACAGGCTTGTTGTATTCCAGAGAAAGGTCGGTAATCTTTCTTGAGGCATGCTGGACCACTATCTCATCATGACCTGTAGCACCTTCTATTACCGAACCAATGGTTACAACTGCGTCAATATCATCTTTTTCACAAAGTTTCTTGATTGCAAGCGGCATATCGTAAACCCCGGGCACAAGAATGGTATCTGTCACTTCCGCGCCCAGGAATTTCGCATGTTCTATACCAAGTAATTCCATCTGGTAGGTAAGATCCCTGTTAAACTCCGCTACCACAAATCCCAGTCTGATTGTCATTATATTGTTCTCCAATGCAGATTTTGCTTCCTAATCATACTTATAAATTATAAAATCAAATCCTCATCCACGCAGGCTTCCTACATCCTCAAAACCCTGCCTCTGACCTGTACCTGCCTGTTTTACAAGTTTCTCTGGCTTAAAGAGAAGATCCACGACATTACGGGAATGCTCACGAGCACGGTTCTCCATGAGGAAAGCAAGCTCCTTCTCATCCTTGCCTTCATCTTCGTGAACAAAAACTTCTATTATATGAGTATTTGTCATAAGCTGGGCCTGAATGATACCCGTGGAAGCCTCATGTGCACACATTTTATCTTTTTGCGCAGCACCGGGCATTCCAAGGGCCATAACTATTTCGCAGCCCTGCTCCTCGATAAGCTTTTTAGAAGCCACCGGCAGGTCCTTTATACCCGGAACTGTGATCCGAATTATACGGGCTGAAACATACTGCTTGATCTCATCCACAGCAGCACTGCCCATATCAAAACGTGCAAACGTCGTGTCTACAATACCTATGGTTTTCATGATATCTCATTTACACAATACTTCAATTGCAGCTTCTGTTGCAGGACCCAGGTCTGAAACCACTCCCCTCTTCTTGAATACTACCTCAATCTGCTGGAGAGTACTGAGAATATCCCTGTAACTTACATTGCCCATATTTCCAATACGGAAAATCTTGCCCTTAAGATGGGCCTGTCCGCCTGCAATTGTAATTCCGGATTTCATCATTTCTTTTTTAAGGGTTTCGCTGTCCATACCCGCCGGGGCCTTCATTGCCGAGACAGTGTTGGAATATGCACTGTATTCATTGAGCTGCGGGAACATCTCGATACCCATTGCATCCATCGCCGCACGCACAGCAGCTGCACCCTTATGATGCCTTTCTATCCTGGCATCCATCCCCTCTTCTTCAATTATATGAAGGGATTCCTGCAGTGCGTAGAAAAGAGGAATGGCAGGTGTGTAAGGAGTTTGTGTTTTTTCCTTGTCAGCACTCTTTTTACAGGCTTTGAGATCAAGATAATAAGGAAGGCTTTCTTTTTCCATTGCGTCAAATGCAGCTTCACTTACAGAAAGCATGGAAAGACCTGGTGGTGCACCAATACATTTCTGGGAACCAACCACTGCTACATCAACTCCCCAATCATCTATAAATACATTATCTCCACCCAGGGAGGTTACGCCATCCATTACAAACAGGGACCCATATTTCTTTGCCAGCTTGCCGACCTGTTCTGCAGGATTCAGTATACCTGTGGAGGTTTCGTTGTGAACCATGGTAACGGCCTTTGCTCCTTCCTGAAGTTGTGCTTCAAGCATATCCAGGTCCACGGAAGAACCCCATTCAAATTCCAGGGGAACGACAGAACCGTATCTGGATGCAATATCCTTGAAACGCTCTCCGAATTTACCATTCTCAATGGAGATTATCCTGTCATCTTTGTCTGCGATACAACCTACAGCAGCTTCCATAGAAGCGGTACCTGAACCACTTAACACAAAAATATCATTTTCTGTCTCGAAAACGTCAGCAAGAATACGACGACAGTCATCATATATTCCAGAAAATTGTGCTCCACGATGATTGATCATCGGTTTGGACATTGCCCTGAGAACCCTGGGGGGTACTGGTACCGGGCCCGGCATCATTAATAAATTATCTTCAAGGTCCATAGACTTTCCTCTAATAGTTTTTTAACTAATCCACACCTAATGTAGCGCTAATATTTAACTGTAGTTAAACAGTCAGAATTAACAAAATTATCCATGTAGCAACTTAATTATGTCGTGCTTGGTGATAAATCCGATAGCAACTCCCTTTTCAAGCACCAGAACTGCAGGATAGCGCTCCAGCAGTGTAGATACAATACCAATATCAGCCTCAGGAGAAACTGCCGGAAAAGATTCACCCATCATATCCCCTACTTTCATTTTGGATATCACGGCGGTTTTTTTCTCAGCCATTGACTTGACAAACGTGTCCTCTGAAATACTGCCTACAGGCACACCATTATCAATCACAGGAACCTGAGAATAACCATGCTCCTGCATGATACTGACTGCATGGTCCACCGACTCATCGGAAGATACAAAAACCACAAGGGTATGCATGATGTTCCTGACACATATCTTTTCTTTTTCAGATTGGTCAAAAGCATCAAATATTTTTCTCAAGGTCGATAGCCTCGGATCAACATCACCCGCCTCTATTCTTGCTATAAGGGGCTGGCTGACACCGGCTCTTTTTGCCAGGCCGCTCTGTGTAAGTCCTAGCTCTATTCTTTGCTGCTTAATGGATTGGGCAGTTGGCAGTATCATTTAGTACTATTGATGTGAATTTTATTATTTAAGCAATTGCTTATTTATTGCATATAGAAAAAGAAAAGACCTCCCACGTATGCAATATAAGTGGCTAAGATAACAGCCCCCTCCCAGCGCGCAAGCTTGCGACCTGTCAATCCAAAAAATACAATCATTCCCATAATTAACAACATTGCAGGAAAATCATAGTACAGGGATTGATTCTGTATCGGAAGTTCACTGATAAGGGAAGAAGCACCCAATATAAGTGCTATGTCCATCGTATTTGCCCCAAGTATGTTACCGACGGCCAGGTCATTATGTCCCTTACGAGTAGCTGAAATAGCAGTTATCAGTTCAGGAAGGGATGTCCCAAATGCTACAAGGGTCAATCCGATTATCATTTCGGGAACACCAAGCCACATAGCAATGTCAGTACCGGAATCAATCAGGATACGACTGCCACCCACCACAAGAGCAGCACCAAGAACAAAAAAAACCACATCTTTTGAAATCGAATTGGATATTTCGCCAAGTTCTTCATTAACTTCTTCATTTGTCCCAAAGAGCAGCGATTGAAGTCTGTAATTGTAATAGAGAAAAACAACAAAAACTACCAGTAAAAGTATACCATCAACAGGTGTGAGCATGCCGTCAATGGATACTACAATCAGCAGCAAAGCCGATACAATCATAAATGCACCCCTTTTTAAAAAAGAGGAATCCTCTACAGGAATCGAGCGTAAGACTATTACCCCTCCGAGGATCAGGCCAGCATTGCATATAGCAGAGCCTACAGCGTTACCAACTGTCAGACCTGTATGGCCCAGATAGGCAGCATATGCAGAAACAGCAAATTCCGGTGCAGTCGTTGCGAAACTAACAATAGTCGCTCCTATAATCATTTTAGGAATGCCACTTTTTTGGGATATTGAGACTGCAGACTCGGTAAACCAGTCAGCACCTTTTGTAATAAAGATCAGACCTACTATAAAAAGAGGTAAAGTATATTGCTGCATTTTTGGGATCAGCGCAATATGGTTAATAGAGAATATAAAACTTAACCGATTAAAATTTTTCAGTCACCCGCAGTAATAACAAGTACAGGCCCTATATCGGCAGCAATCAACCATCGTGTGAGACTTCCAAAAGGATCGCTACGCAATGATTCTGTCCCCATTACAGTAAGATCAACCTTGTTTTCCTTTGCAATATTGATAATTTCACGACCCGGATTCCTGCCTCTAACAACCCGGATATGGAACTCTATGCCATGTATTTCAGATTGCTTTGCCGCATATTCCAGATTGGCTTCTATATTCTTAGTAATCAGATCGACAAGTTTTTCTTGAAACTCATCCGGGAATGATTTTAAGTTGTCTGGCTCTTCCACATATATTACAATAATGCGTCCATTTTCCATAGAAGCAATATGCAATGCATTGTCTATCACTTTTTGGGAAAGTTTCGTTTCATCAATTGGCACCAGAATGTTACGATACGTTATGTCTTTCATTTTACCATCATCCATCTCATGTAAGTCCAAAAGCAGTTACAACAATTACGACAAGTATCCCAAGCCCGACCATTCGGACAGAATGTAGTATCAGGTTCTGCCGGGCTATTTTGCCGGAAAACATTCCAAGAGCAGCCAAGACAATTATACTTAATCCAACTGAGACCTCCAGTGCATAATTTTCCAGAAATACAAACGGCAATATCGGCACAAGAGAACCAATGAGACTGGAACCGCCATGTGCTAGAGTATCATACAATATTTTGTTGCGGGTTTCTTTTTCAAGACTTGTAGATTCGAGATTGCGTAAGAGAGGTTTTTCAAGATCAGCAAGATGGCCATACTCTACCGCACTTTCTGCAAGGTAAGAACCAAGCCCATTGGTCATTGCAAGAGCAAGCGCACCTCCCAGAGCAGCATTTATTATGAGGTCAGGGTTAGAAGAAACATTCGAAGCACCAATGACAACACCAAGTACTGCCAGTACTCCATCAATACTGCCAAGGATAATATATCTACTCTGATCGAATTTTGGTTTCATTTAAGACACTCAACATTTTATGAGCACGTATCAGGACATAGGTATATGATTACAAAAAATATAACAATTTTGCATACAGGGTTCGATTTGTTCTTTCATTCTGACAAAGCACAGGAATCAGAAAAATCCAAAGCCTCAGAAGAAGATTGATTTTCGGACAAAGCCTCTTCTATCATATTACGCAGCTGTGAGTCATCAAAGGGTTTCATTATAGTTCCCACTGGTTTGAGTTCATGGACACGCTTTAAAATGGCTTTGTCAGAGATACCGGTAAGGAAAATAAAATGAGGAGCCAATTTCTGTTTGATTACTTTGGCAGCTTCAATTCCGTCTATATTGCCTTTGAGAACAATATCCATCAAAATCAAATCAGGTTTCAAATGTGATGCCATATTTATAGCAGTTTGCCCATCTGCCACAATTCCACAAACAGTATAGCCCATCTCTTCCAGTTTGAGTTTTATGCCCATTGCAACGATCATTTCATCCTCAACTACCAATATGCCCCCGGATTTCATGATTATTCCTCGGTTTGCTAATTTATAAAAAAATATATGAAGTAAATTTTTAGATAGCCATTTGTTTTTTGTTGCAATAAAATAAAAAAAGTACCGGCAAGACCGGTATCTTAATCCCAAATATAGATTATCAAGCTTTCCAGCTGCATTTTTTGCCTGGTTTTTGTTTTGAGGACATAACTTCCACTTCCATGGAAGATTCCCAGAGGCCATGGACATTACAACTTTCAATTGCTTTAAAATCCGTAATCACAGAAGTCAGACCACAATCTCCACAAACATTTACACCCCTTATGTGACAGACCTCAAATTCTTTTTCACCAATTAGCTCCTCATGAGGAGTTACGTTAAATGTAGCTTCTGCTTTTTCTGCAGATGGCCCCAGCTCCACCCTGCCTATCTTCTGATCTGCAAGATAGAGGTCTATCCATTCGATGTAGTGGTTCTCTTCCATTACATGTGGTTCAATTCCTACAGAAACCGTTACTTCATAGGTACCACCTGCTGTCATCATTGACGGTCCTTCGATTACCGGTATATGTTTCTTTTCAGTTTCCGTTGGATTATCCTTATCTTTTAAACGGTTAATATTATCAGTCATCGTATCACCTACCCATTAATTAAAAAATAAGTTGCCAGCACTGCTGACAACTTCAGAACCTGTAATTCTTAACCGAGTGGAAAAGTACCACGGCAAAGAACACCAGAATTACAGCGACCAGGCTGAAATAAGACACCGGATCCCAGATAAATTTCATGCCTCCTGACTCCCCCCAGCCTACAAGGACGGTACCTTGCAGGACAACAGGCAGTACAACACAGATACCTGCCACTATAAAAATAAACAAGATGTCAAATATCTGCATGAATACGCTTCTTTCCTTTCCCCTGCTAGTAACTGCCATATTTAATCCTCCTCAGTCATAATACCTGAATGTATACATATGCTCCTTTATAGAACTATACACCCTTAGACATGCAGCGGTTCCTATACCCAGTACCAGCAGTAAGAACAGCGCATAAACCGGGAATATACTTGAAAGTTCAGGCGTGCTGTCCCATACAGTGGTAATTATAGTATAGAAGATGAATGACTCTGAGAAGAACAAAATACCCATCAAAACCACCACAACAAGAGCGTCCTGCCGCAGTTTGCTCATGTATCTTACAGAATCAACATTTTCCTCTTTTTGTTTATCTTCCAAGATCATTACCTCCTTATGTCCTCACAGGCTCGGGCCAACCCATCTCTTCGCCCCAGTCATGGCTAACTTCTAGACTCCGATATCTCCGGTTGAAATAGAAATATGCAATCGCATAGAACAGCAGGGCAAATATCAGATTATACCTGTATCCCCACTGCAGGGTTGACATGATCACAAGTGCCAGGAATATTGTGAAGTATGCAAGCCAGGGTTGCAACGGGCCAACGAATGGACGCACCTTGTTGTTGTGTTGTGGGAACATCTTTCTGAAACGAATCAGGGAGAATGGAATCATCACATAGCACACTAGTCCGGATACTATCGAGAATGTGATAACCTGATCCAGGAAACCACTGAATGCAAATGCGATCGCAATTGGCATAGTGAAAATAACAGCCCTGTAAGGCGTGTTATATTTTGGATGTACAGCAGAGAACCATGGAGTCAGGAATTGGTCCCTTGATAGGGCATACCATGATCTGGATGAGTCACAGATAGTACCGTTGGCACTTGCAAGACATGTAAAGAGAGTACCTATTGCAAGAAGTACTACGAGCAATTGTACACCGCTGTTAGTGGCTGCCTCATAAAGTGGATAGACAGATACACCAAGCTGGTCTGTGGGTATAAGGCCAGAACATACATACAGTGTCATACCGGCTGCAAGCAAAAGAGTGATCATCCCTGCCTGTTGACCCAGAGGCACTGCCCTGGAAGGATGTTTACATTCTTCAGCACTCATAGCCGCTCCTTCTATACCCAGATAGAACCAGGGACCAAATTGCAATGCAGCGAAAATTCCTATCAAGCCGTTTGGAATAGCACCAGATATCAAATTACTTGGATTCCAGACTCCTCCAACACCTGTAATACTCATGGCAAAGAACACAAGAATTGCAATGAATGCAGTAAAACTCAATGCGAAATTAAGGTTGAGCGCTGCCACAACCCCCCTGTAATTCATAAATGTCAAGAATGTGATCACTAAAAGCGTGATCGGGAATACTTGTATCTCCGGCAATATTGATTCTGCAATTGATGCCACAACAATGGAATCTGCGGCTTCCAGAGCGATGTATTCCATATAAACAGCAAGTCCCACCAGTGCCGCTGCACCGGGACCTACAAATAATCTTGCCCAGTCATAAGGTCCTCCCGCAAGTTTGGTAGACGCACCTAGCTCACTTGCACAAAGAGAAACCATCAGATACATTGTACCGGCAACAAGTAATGCCAAAAGGGAACCCAATATACCACCTTTGGCAACCGTAAAGTTCCATCCCATATATTCACCCACCAGCACAATCCCGACACCAAGTGCCCATACATGGTATGGTCTTAGTGTCTTCACAAGACTGGTAGATTCTTCCAAGGGATCATTAGTAATTTCATCGGTCATTCAATATTCCCCCATTATTTTTTCGCTACCTTCATTGCATCAAGCAACATCCAGCCGATCATGGCGAAACATACCAGGTAAATGACGCCGTTAATTATAGTCCAAGTACCCATTTGGATGCCTCCTATTTGTTGTTATAAACAATACATAAAAAAGAGCCATAAAAATGGCTCTTTCACATTCAGAACACCAGACCCAGGTCTTCGAGTTTCTTCTTTGCCCCGTCATAGACCTTGACGTATTCCTCGGTCGGTGTAACGGTTGCAACATCATAACATTCCTGGAAAGTCTTGCCTGCAGGTGCGTTGGCATAATCGCCTTCATAGCTTGCTACAAGTTTATCCAGAATCTGGTTGACAGTATCGATATCCATACCCGCGGTTGCACGTGCGACTTCTCCCATCATACGTGCTTCCATACCGGTAGTCTTGTCAGTGATAACACCCTTTGCGGCTGCAACACCGGACAGGATCTCACGGCCGGATGCAGTATCGGTCATGGACTGGGCTGCAGTCTCAAGCAGGCACATCTCGGTACATGGACCTGCACATGGATAGTACTGGTTACCGGACAGCAGATCTGTGAACTCGGAAATGGTGGCACATGCCCAACCTGCGATCATAAGGGTCTCACGGGTATTGGTGGAGCCCCAGCGAATGTGCACAGGACCATCAAGGTGCCAGCTGGCACTGCTCATTACCATGGAATTAATATGCGTGGCAACGTTGACAATGGCTGTTTCCTCGATACCACCGGCGTAGCCTCCAAAGATAGGCATCTGTTCATCCATGATGATGTCACTGTTACCCTTGTAGTGGGCAATGACAGCGATTGCGTCAAGATCGATCTTGAGTTCGTTCAACTGGGAGACTTCGTGGCTGTCGTTGGAGTTCATACCACCGGCACAGTCTGCACCGATGTTACCCTGTGCGGACAGGGAAGTCTCAGGGCCCTAAACACCCATACCGGGACGACCTGCCATGGAAGCGGCGGTCCTGATCTGACGGGTTTCGGATTTGGATGCAAGAACCTCGTAGGGACTGCCGGGTACAGGAGATTTACCACGGGCAGAGGTCATTACACCGTTGACGATTGTGTCACATTCTTTCTCAAGAGCGTAACTCATGTGCACAGGCATGAAGACATCTTCAGATATTGGGGAACCGGTTGGACCACCCTGTACGATTGGTTTGACCTTGTCACCTACACTACGCTTGCGGCAGTAGACTGCGTCACGACCACTGCCAAGCTGGAATTCCCTGTGCGGATTGTTGATTGCATCCCATATCTCGTCATCTGTGTATTTGACGATACGGTGGGTGTCGGTACACCAGATACCACAGTCCAGAAGCATCTCGAAACCGGCTTTGAACAGCCTTTCCATCTGGTCCTTGTCGGTTGGAATAAATTCCTTACCGAAGTCAAGGTTGTATTTCTGCTTCAGTTCCATTGACTTCATCGGGATGGTCATTAAGTCCCAGTCATCCTGGGTGCATTTCTCACCGGTCTGGGCACGATCATAAAAATCATAGCAAGTTACGGATTTGGTAAATGTCATAAATTAATCCTCCCTGTTTTATTTTTTCATTAAGTCAAGAGCCACGTTTGCTGCTTCTGCTGCGTTTTCTGCTGTTGCGTCAGCACCGAGTTCCTTAATCCAGGAATCTGTGACCGGAGCGCCACCGAACATTACTTTTACAGAGTCACGCAGACCTTCTTCTTCAAGCAGACGCATGACGTCTTTCTGGCCGAGCATGGAAGTGGTCATAAGGGCAGAGCCGGAGAGCAGAAGTTTCTCGCCTTTGTGGGCTGCTACTTCTTCGATGACCTTGTCGTTGGGTACGTCAACAC
>NZ_MAFX01000003.1:0-52599 GCF_001683555.1 Methanohalophilus sp. DAL1
GTGGTACACATTGAAAATTTCCACATTAGTATCACTGACAATCTTCGAATCATAAAGACTACCTATGGATTCGAGTAAGGGTTGTGGTATAGCCTCCATATAATGGGACTTCCAGAATTCTTTATGTTCCAATACAGTACCCATGGTCATGACAGAATCTGCAACTCTGGAGGCTACAATTTTACCCAGGGGTGTTAGCCTGTATTCATGTTCTACACTTTCTATCAACTTATTGGATTCAAGAATTCTTATCTTTGGCAGCAGGGCCTGTGAAGTACTTCCTGTCACTTCACGTAGTCTTGCCAGTGTGTTGTTGTCTTCATCATAGAGTGACAAAAGCATCTGTGCCTGCAACCTTGACCTGTAGATAGCCTGCACATCCTTTTTTACATCCTCATATATATCGAGTATATCCATCCGATCTCACTCTCTTTCTGGAAGACAGTGGCATTTAATCTATTTAATAATTTCATATTGGATAATTTTGGATATAGCAGCCGCTTTTCATAGACAAATCCAAAAAAAAAGAATATGGCAAACCAAAAGCGTCCTTTGTATATCCACCTTCAATTCTCTTTCAGGCCCAGAATAGAATATATTGTCCCGATATCCAGGTATTCTTCCATTATCTGTGCCAATTCTTCGTAAGGGTCATCTTCGAGATCTTCTTCATTGTACTCGATTCCCTTTTTCTCCAGAAGATAGGAAACAAAGGCTTTCCTTATGTTGGCATTGGAAAACAAACCATGTAGATAGGTTCCCACTACCATTCCGCTTTCATCAACGCAACCATCGTCACCAAATACCGGAGTATTTGAACCAGTATCTCCCATGTGGATTTCATAACCGCATATGGTTTCACCTTTTATTGAATCAAAAAAGGGACTTGCCCTGTTTACTTTCTTGGTTACCTGAACGGTTTTTTTCTTATATGCATCAAAGATGGTATGGATATCCAGCAGGCCAAGTCCTTCATAGCTCGCATCCGCTTCACCCTCAATCGCTGCATCTTCTATTTTTTTACCCAGCATCTGGTAGCCTCCACAAATGCCCAGGATAGGTACCTTCCTGTACAGGGATTTAATCTTTTCAGCCATGCCGCTCTCAAGCAAATCCTGCAAATCACTTATGGTGTTCTTGGTACCGGGAATTATCACGGCATCAGGTGTGCCTAATTTATCATCCAGATTCACATAGCGTATATTTACAAGGCGTTCCAGGGGTTCAAAATCTGTAAAATTGGAAATTCTGGGAAGCCGGATTACAGCCACATCGACATCATACATTCCTGATGGAGATGACTTGTCCCCGATGGACACCGAATCCTCGGAAGGGATTCCAAGTTTTGAATAGGGCATGACACCCAGTACAGGAATGCCGGTAATCTGTTCCAGCTCATCCACACCAGCCTGGAGTATGGCGGGGTCTCCCCTGAATTTATTAATTATCATTCCCCTGACATTTTGCCTGACATCTTCAGGCAGAAGCTGGATAGTACCATAAAGACTTGCAAATACCCCACCTCTTTCGATGTCCCCGACAAGTATTATTGGCGCATTGGTAATCCTTGCAGTACCCAGGTTTACAATATCCCTTTCATAAAGATTTATTTCAGCCGCTCCGCCTGCACCTTCCATTACGATAACTTCATAATCGTTCCCCAGTGTTTCAAGTGCCTGGCGAAGTACGCCATGAGTTTCTTCTATTGAATCGTAGTAGGCACCTGCACTTTTGTCGGCATAAGGTTTGCCCATAAGTATGACCTGTGAAACCCTGTCACCTTTTGGTTTCAGAAGCACGGGGTTCATCTCAGCTGTGGGTTCAACACCTGCAGCCATTGCCTGTATTGCCTGTGCGATTCCTATTTCCTTGCCATCCGTTGTGATCCACGAATTCAGGCTCATGTTCTGTGCCTTAAACGGGGCAACCCTGTATTTGCGGGAAAATATTCTGCAAAGCCCGGTGACTATCGCACTTTTGCCTACATGCGACGCTGTACCCAGAACAAGTACACTTTTGGGAATACCATCTCCTTTCATTTACAACAACCTTTTATGTAGCTAGTGATATTGTATAGGTACAATATCCAATCAATTCCAATAAACTTTACTTGGGAAAACAATGTCTGAGCTACTACATATAAGCGGCGGGCCTACGAAACCCGAAATAATAGCTGTATCATTATCTAAACTTGACTTGAGTGAAGGATGCACCTTTTATGATATAGGATGTGGTACAGGTGCAGTTTCCATTGCTGCATCAAAGTTGGCAAGGAATATAAAATTCACTGCCATTGATGCGCGTCAGGAAGCCATTGAAGTTGCAGAAAAGAATTTCAAGAATTTCGGACTCGATTGTGTAAAGCTCATACACGGTGAGTCATCAGAAGTTCTTGAACAACTTCCTCCCGAAAAAAAAATTGATTGTGCCTTTGTAGGCGGTACAAAGAATATTGATGCTATTCTCAAATCTCTTGTAAAACATGAAGCAGGAAGCATCATCGTCAATGCAGTAAGGATTGAAACTGTGGTTTCTGTAATAAACCAAATGAAAGAACTTGGAATTTTTGACACTATTACTAATATATCAATATCAAGAGGATATCCAATTACCGGGGAAACCATGTTTAAACCAGAAAATCCCGTGTATATGATATCCGGAAAATACAGTAACATTCAAGGTGATAAAAAATGTTGATAGGAGTAGGACTTGGACCGGGTGACCCGGATCTTCTCACGCTTAAAGCTGTAAACGTCCTTAAGGACAGTGACAAGGTGTACGTGCCTGGCAAAATGGCAGAGGAACTGGTTAAACCATATACTGATTCGGAAATACTGGATTTTCCGATGTTGCGTGATTATGATGTGCTAAATGAAATATGGAAAAAGAATGCTGACATCATTGCCAATGAAGCAAGAAATGGAACTGTTGTATTCGGTCTGATCGGCGATCCTAACTTTTTCTCAACATTTACACATTTAAAGAGAGTCATGCGTAAATACTATCCGGACGTTGAAACTGCAACAGTGCCTGGTATCAGTTCAATTACTTCTTTTGCCTCACGTACCGATTCAGAAATCGATTCCTCTTTTGAAGTATCGGATGGTTCTGACAAAAAATCAAAGATTGTACTGAAGGCAAAACATACACAGGACATTATCCGTAATCTGGCAGAAGAAGGATATGATAATTTCATATTTGCTGAAAGGCTGTTCCTGGATCGGGAAAGGATTATAAAGGGCAAGGAGAACATTCCCGGGAAAGGTAATTACTTCAGTATTCTCTATGCAGAAAAAGGGGGTAAATAAATGGATGACAAAATCGCTTTTGTCGGTGCTGGTCCGGGAAACGCCAAATTGATCACCGTACTTGGTAAGGAAAAACTGGAAGAGGCCGATATTGTGGTATATACCGGTTCACTGGTAAATCCTGAAGTGCTCGAATATTCAAAAGGCAAAAAGATAGACAGCTATGGAATGACCCTTGAAGAGACTACCAAAGTGATGGTGGATGCACTTAATGAAGGCAAGAAAGTTGTCCGGCTTCACAGTGGAGATCCATCCCTTTATGGTTCTATCATCGAACAGATGGAAGAATTGAAAAAATACGATATTGAAGTCGAAAGGGTACCCGGAGTATCCTCTGTTTTTGCAGTTGCTTCATCTCTTAACACCCAGCTGACATTAAACGGTGTTTCCGATTCCCTTATAATAACCCGTCCCGCAGGCAAAACACTTGGGGAAGATAAAATTCCTGCCCTTTCCAGACATGGTGAAACGATGGCAATCTTTTTGGGGACCCAGAAGATTGAACAGATCATGGAAAAACTGGAATGTCCTTCAGACACTCCGGTTGCTGTAATTTACCATGCATCCTGGGATGATGAACAGGTAATCTACGGAAACGTGGAAACAATTGCCCAAAAGGTCAAAAAAGCAGGAATCCAGCGCTCTGCCATGATTATTATCGGAGGTGTGGTGGATCCGAAAAATTACAGGAGGTCACACCTATACGGAGTACACCAGCCACCGCTGTAATAACTTTCAATCGTAATATGGATGTGGCCCGCCAAATAGCAGAACATGTGGGAGCAGACCTGCTTATCTATAGCAAGGATATTTTCAAGGAAGCCTTTGAAAAATATGACCGGATAATTGCTGTGTTTGCTACAGGTATAGTTGTCCGGGACATCGCTCCTCTCATTAAAGATAAGTGGACAGATCCGGCGGTTGTTGTGGTGGATTCGAATCTCAATTTTGCAATCCCTGTCCTGGGTGGGCACCATGGAGGCAATGAACTGGTCCGAAAGATTGCTGAAATTGGTGCGACACCCGTGATAACAACGGCAACTGAAGTCCATAATCGCAACTCTGTCGAGGGTATTGCCAAAAAAATGGGATGCGACATAGTGAACAAGGAATCCACAAAGGATGTGAATTGTGCACTGCTGGAGCAGGATGTCGGGATTTTGAAAATAAAGGGACCAAAAATTGTGATCGTGGACAATGATGTGTCCGTACTTAAAAGTGAACAGGAAGACACATGATTATAGGAATCGGTGCACGCAGGGGAATCCACAAGGAAGAAGTCCTCGAAGCCATCGCACAGGCACTGGAAACAACAAATACCAGAAAGGAAGATATCGAAGCACTGGCCTCAGCCGAACTTAAAAAAGATGAACAGGGACTTAAAAGTGCAGCTGAAACTATAGGTGTGCCAATTCACTTCCTGTCCCACTCCAGGATTAACGAAATAGATGTACCTTCTATATCAAGGGCATCAAGATTTGGACTTAAAGGTGTGGCAGAACCCTGTGCACTTGCACTTTCTACTAACAAGAATCTGATAATGAAAAAGAAAGTATATGGAAGGATAACAATTGCAATCGCAGAATGATAAAAAAGGAAAACTCTATGTAATCGGGATTGGGCCCGGTTCGGTGGAACAACTTACCATTGCATCCAGGGATGCCATCCTGAATTCTGACTACATAATTGGTAATGGCACATATCTTGATCAGGTCAAGGAACTCCTCAATGACCAGGAAATTATCAGGAGTCATATGGGAAAGGAAGTTGACCGTGCCAAAAAGGCAGTGGAACTTGCAGAGAACAATGTTGTCTCAATGGTAAGTGGTGGGGATGCCAATGTATATGGCATGGCCGGTCTTGTGCTGGAAGTTGCCGAACATTATGAACTGGATGTGGATATCGAAGTCCTGCCTGGCGTTACCGCCATCACAGCAGGAGCAAGCGTACTGGGTGCACCTATTGTCAATGATTTTGCAGTGATAAGCCTCAGTGACCTGTTAACTCCATGGGAACGTATAGAAAAAAGGCTCAGGGCTGCTTCAGAGGCGGATTTTATCATATCTCTCTACAACCCGAAGAGCAGACAACGTAATTCCAACTTCCGGCGGGCCATTGAAATAATACAAAAAACAAGGGATGGATCATCTCCTGTGGGCCTTGTGAAGAATGCACTGCGAGGGGATTCCCAGGAAATGAAGGTAACAACCCTTGGCAAGGTGCTGGATTATGACGACTGGGTGGATATGAGGACCATGATATTGGTCACAACCCCTGAATCCCGTATATGGGGCAAAAAGGGCATGGAAAAGATAATAACCCCCAGGGGGTATCAGAGAAAATATGACTACTGAAGAACAAAACAGTCTGGAACTCGACAAACTTGTGGAAATCACAATGGAAGCAGAACCTGAACTCGTGGAAATGTGCAGGGATATGGGCGCCCAGACAGAAGAAGCAAAAGCCATTTACATGACCAGCAGGCGTATTGCCAGCAAACTGGTTGGAGATGATTCTCCTCAGGGACGTGTCAGGCAGAGATGCATGATATCCACAGGCGATCCTGAAGTTGCCGAAATAATGCGCTTTACGAATGACCCAATAAAAGCAGGAGTAGAAGCTATCAAAAACGGTGCTCCCATTTTTGTCGACATCAATATGGTTAAAGCCGGTATTACCAAAAAGGGGCATGATTGCCCGGTAATCTGTGTCCTTGATGAGGATAAGGATGCAGAAATTGCTCACAAATATGGTATTACAAGAACAGCAGCCGGATTTTTGAATTGCCGTGACAGGCTTGAAGGAGCAATCGTAGCCATAGGAAACGCTCCTTCCGCTGCATTTGCAGTATGCCGGATGATCGACCATGGGATAAAACCCGCTCTTGTGATTGGAACACCTGTAGGATTTGTCAATTCCGCTGAATCCAAGGAGGAGGTTCGCAAACGGGACATTCCTTCAATAACCTGTGTAGGTACGCGGGGCGGGACACCTATAGCTGTAGCCTGTGTCAATGAAATTGTGGCGATCAAAAGAGATGAAGAAACCTGTGACTGATCAGAAGGTCACAAAAGGGTTGATGCTGAGCATCCAGATACCTGCGATAATCAGCACCAATCCAGCTCCTTTTTTTATATAATTCTGATATTTTGCAACATTGCCATAATTACCCGTAAAATGGGCGGAATAGGCAACCAATAACATCGGTATCGCAAAGCCCAGGGAATAAATGGAAAGCATCGCTGCTCCGTAGTATATATTCCCTTCAACAGCTATCCTGGTGAGCACTGCGCCGAGAATCGGGCCGATACAGGGAAGCCACACAACCCCAAGAGACAGGCCCAGGAGCAATCCGCCGCTTAATCCCCGATTTGCGCTGGCAGGTACGGGAACTTTTGAAAAGATATTGAATATTTCCACATTGCTGACCATAACGATACCAAAACCTATAATGACAGCAGCAGCCAGGATGTTAAGGTAGGCCAGGTAGTCGTGCAGAGCATAACCAAATGCAGAAGTTACAATTCCCATCGATACAAAGGATATGCATAATCCCAAAACAATGGAAAGGGGCCTGAAACGACCCCGGCCTGTTGAGGAGGCGAATAGGGCAGGCAGCAGGGGAAATACGCAGGGAGAAGCAATGCTAGCAATACCTGCAACAAAGATCGCAATGGGAGTTATGGTGTCGGCAACCATTTGTATCCCGCCTTTATATCATGATGTATTATTCTGCCTGTAGGCGATAGCATTGTCCAGTGCCTGCCGGAGGGTATTGTCGTCTGTCAGCCCCACATAACGTGTGGATCTCCGGTCAAAAGAAACATTGCCCTCAGGTCCCATGAACAGATACCTGTCATCCTTAATTCCTGCAATGACACTCATGTCGGGTATTGAATACACTTCGAAGAAAGAGGCTACACGAGGCTCTTCATTAATGTTCACCATGATCACAGAGGCCTTTCCCTTATAATCATCTGCAATAATATCCAGAATGAAATCCTGGTCCCTACAGGGGGCGCAGGTAGGTGAACCGAATTTGATGAGCACAGGTTCCTTTTCCAATAAGGTGTTCAGTTGCTCGATATCCTTAATGTTCGACTCCTGTACAATGGTTTCCTGTTGCTGGTTAACTTCGGGAGCTGTACAGCCGGTAGTCACAAATGCCAATAGCATCACAATCAGCACAAATCCGTACGTAATTCTGTTACCCGCTATCATCCACTAAAAGAGTGGTATATTAAAATATAAGTATTATGCATGGTATCCCCAAATATATACAAAACCCGGATGTAAAAAATCAGGCATTTTTAAGTTTCCACTTCAACAGTACTCCTTCCTCCATCTTTTCAGCACCTATAAGAGAACATACCGGCATGTCGGCTTCACCAAACCCATCACCGTCAATAAGAGTAGGAGCGGTTGCCCCTCCTATTATGAGATTTCCTATAAAGGAATATATTTCGTCCACAAGCCCGTTTTTTACAAGCCCCCAGTTAAGGCTGGCGCCACCTTCAACCATAAGCCGGTGTATGCCCATTTCATCAAGTATGGATAACAATTCAGGAAGATCCACCTGATCTCCGCCAATCATTATGACCATAGCCTTTTTTCTCAGTGATTCGACCCTGTCAAAAGCTGCACTTTCAGAAACTGCAATTATTCTTTTACCAGCACCCTTCCTGAATATATCAGCATCTGTTGGAATACGTGCCTTGCTGTCCACCACGATTCGTACGGGATTTTCATCGAGTCCATTTGCAAGCCTTTTAGCCCGCTTTTCATCGGATTTGACAGTAAGGCTGGGATCATCAGCAAGAACAGTTCCAATTCCTACCATTACTGCATCAGAACTTGCTCGTAATTCGTCCATTCTTTCAAAATCCACATCCCCTGATATCCTTACCTGACGCCGCTGTCGGGTGGATATTTTCCCGTCAATGGACATTGCAGCATTTATAAATGTAAAGGGAGTGGGCATGGAATCCCTTCAGCTTCAATTATAAGATTAGCTATCAATCAATGCTTTCATGAGATAACGGTCTCTCAGCAGTCCAATGAATGCACCGTTTGCATCCACCACAGGAACCTGATCGACCCTGTTTCTTTTCATCTTAAGGGCACATTCACTAACACTCATATTACTGGATGCCTTGATCAGATCGGTGACCATCACTTCTTTTACAGGCACATCCGGAACTTTTATTCTGGATACGCTATAATATATGCTGAGAGTATCCCGCATGGATTCCCACGTCCATTCATCATCGTCAGAACCAGCAGACATATCCGACATTTCAAGGGAATCTTCTATGACACTTGCACTGATAATATCACGATCAGATATTATACCTACCAGATCAAGTTCTGAATTAAGAACCGGAACTGCTTTTATATGTGCAAGTTCCATGTTCCTGGCAACTAAGGGCAAAGGTGTTTCACACCATACCGGACCAACACCTTTTCTGCCCAGATATTTACTTATTGGATCATCGAGTTGCATAGAGGCCATACTTGCAACAATATCGGCAACTGTTACCATTCCCTCGAGTTTGCCGTCATCATCCACAACGGGCAACCTTCTGAAACCATAATCAATTAGGTATTGAGCAGCTTTTTTGATATTATCTTCCGGTTTTATCTTTATGGGGTCCCGTGTCATAAGCAAAGCAATCTGTTCTTCTTCAGGATTGCTCAGGAGATTACTTCTACTTACGATACCAACCACCCGATTATCTTTGATCACCGGCACGCCGGATACCTTTTTATCTTTCAGTATACTCAGCACTTCGTCTCGTGAACCGGGCAGACTGGCTGCGGCGACATCAGTCACCATGATATCCTTAATAAGGGTTTTTTCTGGCATTTTTAAATAACCTCAATAAAATCTTTTATTGATTTTTATTCTTCTCCATTTCCCCTTACTACCATAACGGGGACATGTGAGTTGCGGGTGACCTTTTCTGCAACGCTTCCAAGAAGGAATCTGTCAAGTCCACTTTTACCGTGGGTACCCATGACTATAAGGTCAATTCCATTGTTTTCAGCAAAATCAATTATCTCATGACCTGGATCGCCTTCAAGCAACTTTGACTCTATTTCGATATCTTCTCCGGTGTCAGATATCACTTTATCGGTTATTTCCTGCCCTTCCTTTTCAAGAATTTCATACATCATTTCCCATCCGCCATCCATGGGAATGGAATCAAATGATGCGGTATCCACGACATACGCCACGTATACTCTGGCACCACTGAGTTTTGCCAGTTCAATTCCGTAAGAGACCGCTTTTTTGTTCTCTGTGGAACCATCGGTAGCGATCAGTATCTTTTTGTAGATTTCACTTGCCATGTTTGATCTCTCGAATAAATGAATAGATTAATGGATTATTGATAAAATATCGTCTGGCCTTGCCCGACGAACAAGACCACTTAATACATCCTGTATTCCTTTTAGATTATTTGACGTGCCATCCAATACCATCAGATTTGCCTTATCCCCTTCCCGCAGAGGGCTTTTTCCCTCCATCTCCAATATCGATGCCCCATTAAGTGTGCACATTTTAAATACTTGTCTATCCTCAAGTCCAAACACCTTTGAAAGGAACTCCATCTCAGAGAACATATTTACAGAATTCAGCATAACATTGTCAGTACCTACGCCCACATTTATACCGGCTTTCAACATTTCAGCAACAGGTGCCATCCCCACTCCTGTAAGGAAATTGGACCTGGGACAGACAACTACCGGAATCGATGCATCGGCAACGTTTTTGAGGTCTGACTGTACTGCCTGTGTCAGATGGACAAGCATATCAGGCTGCAGGGATAGGGCATCTTTAATATCGTGGTGGGATTTTTCACCGGCATGTATGCAAAAAGGACTTCTGGATTTGTGACAGGTATCTGCAATCTGTGCCAGTAGATTCAAATCCACATCATGTGCACCGCTCATACCTATACCATCGGCCTGGGAAAGAAGTAGGGATACCCCCTCCTGCACAGGCATATTGAACTCCCTGCTGTCGGGTCTTGCAAATATCCTGGAATCAATATCCATATCTTTTAATGCATCTTTCAGTGCCAGCACGCCCCTGTTTCCTCCCTCCCGGAAATCTGCAAAACTGGTGGTTCCTGTGGCAAGCATGTCCCTGATGGAAAATTTCATGTATTCTATAAGTTCCCTGTCAGAAGTTTTTGCAAGAATGCGGTGTTTTAAGCCATCCGGTGGCCTGACCAGACTGTTCAGGTCCCTTTGTATCACAAAATCCTCAGGCAGGCCTATGCAGGGGTCTTTACAAACCGAGTCCCCTATATGGGTGTGACAGTTGGTAAAACAGGGAGCAATAATATTTTCAGAAGATGTCTGCTCCTCACATACTTCATGTATTATACCATCCCGGATACATACATAACCTTTCACCAAAGACAGATCATCCCCATAGAGGATGTTACCATAAATAATCTGTTCACGGGTCATTGGGGACATAATCCTGTATGCATATGTATTAATAATTATAAAATTAACGCTGGATATATCCTATTTAAATTTTGCAGTTACAACCTTTTTTCCTGAGAGCGTCTTTTTGCTCATCGATGGATGTTATAAGAGTGTCCTGCCTGGATCCCCCTGTCGCAAGGGTAGGTTCAAGGGGACTGTGGTGGTTATACTCCCGCTTCTTCATTTCACTAACAATATTTTCATGGCGCAGGTAGAGGGCGTGTAATTTACCTTTCCAGCGAAGAGTTTCAGGATGATTGGAATAAGCCTTTTTATTTTTAGTGATAATGGACCAGAGAGCATGCAATTCCCTGTGTTCTCCAAGCAGATGCTGTCTGCAAAGGTCGGATGGTGGTAAATCCCATATCCTCATGTAATATAGATTGGTTTGTTCTTATTTGAAATTAACAATCTGTGATTCAGGCATCAAAACAAAAAATATATTTAACAATGATGTAACCTACTGAATCTTCAATTACAATCATTAATTCATATCAGGTTAGATACGATGAAAATCAGCAGACCAAGAGGAACAAGAGATTTCCTTCCTGAGAATACGCGATTGAGACGTTTTGTTGAAAACAGAATGAGAGACGTAGTTTCCAGATGGGGATATCACGAAATAATCACCCCTACCTTCGAAAATCTCGAACTTTTCACCCTCAAATCCGGAGAAGGGGTTACAGGGGAGATTTACAATTTTTTTGATAAGGGTGGCAGGGAGCTTGCCCTGCGTCCGGAACTTACGGCACCTGTCATGCGTATGTATGTGAACGAAATGCAGGCAACCCCCCGTCCGCTAAAACTTTTCTATTTCGAAAATTGCTTCCGTTATGAGAGGCCCCAAAAGGGACGTTTCAGGGAATTCTGGCAATTTGGGGTTGAGACTATTGGCAGCAGCCGTCCTGACGCTGATGCCGAAGTAATAGCTCTTGCAGAAGAAATGATCGAATCTGTAGGGATCAAGGGAGACCTGCATGTAGGGCATCTGGGGATTATCCGTCATATACTTGAAGGACTCGAACCGGAGCAACAAACAAAGATAATGAGGCTTGTGGACAAAAAGGATGATACCGGACTTGATGAGTATCTTGAACAAATCAATGCATCAATAGAGCTTCGCAATGAGCTGTTTGAACTTGTCAGTATCACCGGAGATGGTGCAATAGAAAAAGCAAGGCAAATTGTAGGGGATATTGACGAACTCCAGATTTTTGAAGAACTGACACAAATCCTGGATGCCTATAATGTGAAATATTCTGTGGACTTTGGTATTGCCAGGGGCCTTGATTATTACACTGGTATGGTTTTTGAGATATATGCCAGCAATCTTGGTGCCCAGAACCAGATATGTGGGGGTGGCTCCTACCAGTTGATACAGCTTTTCGGGGGAGGAGATGTTCCTTCAACCGGATTTGGACTTGGTTTTGATCGTATAATGGAGATATGCGAACTTGAACCTGAGCAAAAAAGGGAAGTTGTGCTTGTGGCAACAGATGACACCCGGCTGGATGCAATAGGGATTGCGCGCGAATTACGTAGGGATGTGCCGGTATATCTCGATATAATGCAGCGAAACTTCAAGGGCCAGCTGTCTCATGCCAATAACATTGGTGCCCGATATGTAGTGATAGTGGGCAAGAGGGAAATGGAGGCCGGCAAGGTTACCCTGAAGGATATGGAATCAGGTGAACAACACCAGTTGACTGTTGAAGATGCCAGGGAGCATATTCTCAAAAGTGGATGGTAACGGATATCACCTAATATGTGATAGCCAATGCAGATTATGTATTGTATCAATAATACTAATTCCATTAATTTAGAAGTATAGTATCATGAGTTGTAAATACTGCAAATTATCTTATGGGAAACCTGTAATTCATAGAAACAGAGGAATGGTAATCAATTAAGCACTCCTGCAAAACCAATAGTAAAAAGCAAAATAATAAATAGCATGGAGTCCCAAGCTATTTTTCACACTGTTTACTATATAACTGAATTCTATGTATGGACAAATGTGTATAAAAACATTTGTTTCTTACTAAAAAATGTCTTTCAGATGAAATCGATGTGCTTTCTCCAGGAAGTGGAATAAATCCTAAAACTCCTTTTGAGAATGTAAAGGCACTTGTTCGAGCAAGAGATGAGTACTATGCCAAAAAATCCCATCCTGCAAAAAGGTAAAAAATCCCATCAAAAATATAGACAAACAACCCAATTACAACAATTTGTGGCCATTAATAATAGCAGTTTTTATGAAATTCTATTGCTCTATTTGTGAGGAGGAAAGCAAATGACAGAAATAACTGTATATTCGAATGTATGTGATTTTACGCATAAAATAAATGGGAAATTGGATGGTGACAAGATCATCATCGATATAGACACACCCTGTGAAAAGGTCAAGAAGATGTCCCATCTGGAAGTTCCTATGATGGACCTGTTCGATATAAAGGACAACTGTGTCATGCAAAAGGCCCAGGAAGCAAAATGCAGTGTTACATGCCTTGTTCCCTGTGCTGTCCTCCATGTGTGCTGTCTGGAAGCAGGCATGATGTCGAAATCTTTGGTCCATAAGACAGGGGATGTTCGTATAGAATTTGAATGATCTTTGGAATAGGGAATTAATACGAATAATCCGGGGAGAGTGATATATTGTCAGAGAAAATGACGTCCAAGGAGCGGTTTGTTAATGCTCTCGAGATGAAGGATGTGGACAGGATGCCTTATGGGTATCTCTGGTTTGGGGCAGGCAACGGCGTCCTGGAGCGCATGAATGCCAAGATGAGTGATGTCTACTATTCTGCAGAGGGAATAGCCAGGGCGCAGATACTTGCAAGGCAGATGTACCATCATGACAATGTTATGTCTCCCTGGGGATGTCTGCTTGTTGAGGCAGAAGCACTTGGCACCCGGCTGAACATCAAGGATAACCGGTATCCTACGATAGCCGGGTATCCACTAAGCTCTGCAAGTGAATATGATCGGATTAATCCCCTTGATATTGAAATGTCCCACAGGATCGATACGGTTGTACATTCAGTAGGGATACTCAAAAAGGAGCTCAAGGACGAGGTCTTTATCACAGGTGCCATGCTTTCCCCTTTGATGCTTGCTTCTCAGTTACTTGAAGCCAGCAGTCTTTACATAGAAATGCTCACTGAAAAAGAGAATGTTCATGAGTTACTTGAAAGACTCACACAAAGCTGTATCCTGTATGCTGACCGGCTGATTGAAGAAGGGGTTGACGGCATCTTCGTTGAGAACGGGGGGAACACTGCAGACCTTTTTAGTCCAGATATGGCTGAGGAATTCATGCTCCCTTATACAAAACAGCTCTATGCACATATCCAGAATAATGGCATTTATGTAATCTCCCATAATTGTGCTGAACATGCCTTCCATGATATGGAAGCATCTTTAAGACCAGATGCCCTGAACTTCGCTTTCGGGGATGTTAACACTCTGGGCAAGAAGTATGGTATCGAATGTACAGAGATTCATAAGAAGGTCGGATGTAGTCCAAGATATTGTTTTAAGGAACTTGAAAAACATGGTATCTGCCTTATGGGTAACATCAATCCCAATGTTTTCTGCAGGGATTCTTTAGATGATATTGAGCACGAGGTAAAAAGTTGTATGGACTGTGCTCCAGAAAAGGGTTTTATTCTCTCGACAGGCTGTGAGATCCCTCTTAGCACACCGATCGAGGAAATGGAAACCCTCTGGAGATCGATAAGTCCTCGTTTGTGAGCAGGGTCATACGGACGATCTATCTTCAAATCCTGTCTCGAAATGAATTGAACCTTATTGGAGAAGTGGTCCCATGAATCAGAAAATAGCATGTATGGACGAAGAAATATTGAATAAGCAGCAGTGTCATTGGGAAAATGTATTTTTAAAGAACAATTCGATGTTCGGTGAAAGATGCAGTGGTCCTGCCATGGAAGCAGCAGAACTCTTCAAGGAAGAGGGTAGAACAAAGATTCTTGAACTTGGAGCAGGTCAGGGAAGGGACACTTTGTTCTTTGCAAATAATGGTTTCGAGGTATATTCTCTTGATTACTCCAGACAGGGGATTGAATGTATAGATCAGAGGTCCCGGGATATGGGACTATCTGGATCGATAACAGCCTTGCAGCATGATGTCAGGGAATCTCTGCCTTTCGATGATGGGTCTTTCGATGCCTGTTTTTCTCATATGCTCTACTGTATGCCCCTAAAAACATCTGAACTTGTATTCATTTCAAAAGAGATCAGGAGGGTCCTGAAACCAGACGGTCTGAACATATTCACCACAAGACACACAGGTGATCCTCAATATCGAACAGGAGTTCACTGGGGAGAGGACATGTGGCAGATAAAGGGTGGATTCATTGTCCATTTCCTGAGCAGGGAGAAGGTGAAGCGCATTTCGCAAGGGTATGATATCGTTGATGTAGAGGAATTTGAAGAAGGGCAGCTTCCAAAAAAACTTTTCAAGATCGCCCTTAGAAAAAAAGCAATAAAAAAATTGATATGATTGTAAATGAGAGTATCGCGGAAAATATCTAATTGGGACTATACCCATAGAATATCCCTGACCTGTCGTTTGATCCTATCGTACATGTTGTGGATGCCAGCAGCTTTGGATATGAGATCGACAATCTCTCGAAGTTTGTAATTACACAGATCGAGGAGTCCGTTATACTGTGCCTGAACAAGGTGGACATCGCTGATCATGAATATTTGATATCTGTCAGGCAACTTCTTAAGACCATCAACCCTGATGCCAGGATCTTTGAATTTTCGGCAAAGATGTTGGATGAGGGCTTCTCACAGTTCATCGATGAGCTGGCAGGTAAGATGCACCTGAGAAGTAAAAACATAGAGGATGGAGGATTCGAGGAAGTATATTCAAAAAAGGCAAGATGTGAAAGGGTGCATAAGAACATAAAGTGGACTGTGAATATTTGATAATCTCCATGCATACAGCCGTAATGGCACAAAATATATAACCCATGTGCCTTTAATTAGCACCACTTCGCCAATACAGGGAATCTCCCAATGTTCATACCTGTAACTTTATCGCCACTTTAAATTTAAATCAAAATAATAAGGAGTAATCATAATGGCAAAAATGCACACTCGCAGAAAAGGCCAGGCAGGGTCCACAAAACCCATTCGTACAGAAGTACCCGCATGGTCTTTGCAGGATGCAGAAGAAATCGAAAAGGTGGTTCTTGACTTGTGGAAGCAAGGCAATCCCACCAGTGTCATCGGAATGAAGTTGAGGGATAACTATGGAGTTCCTGATGTCAAACTCGCTACAGGAAAGAAGCTCACCGCTATCCTGAAAGAGAATGAAGTAGCAGCTGGTGTTCCTGAAGATCTGTACAATCTTATCGTAAAAGCTATTGGTCTGAGAAAACATGTTGCAGCCAATAACAAAGATGTACATAACAAACGTCCTCTTCAGCTTACCGAATCCAAAATTCGCAGACTGGTTAAATATTATAAGGCAAACAAAGTCCTTCCAGCCGAATGGAAATATAAACCAGAAACTGCAGAAATGCTTATTACTAAGTAAACGGGAATTTGTACAATTCCCCAACTTTTTTAATTTAGTTTTTTCCTGCTGTATCTTCGGTTAATTGCCATTTATTAAAGGCAATGTGAAGGCAAACCCACACAAATCAATAGAAGTATAAATGTGTGCTACATAATGAATCCTTTAATATCAAAATCACTCCATCTATAATTAGCATATGTGGACTGGCAGGTGAAAGTTTTTGGAAAAATTGCGACCCAGTGCAAAAAGGGCATCTGAAAAAATCAGTGAATACTCACGTGTAAGACTCATATCCCATAATGATGCAGACGGGATTACCGCAGCAGCTATAATGTGCCATGCCCTGCTGAGGGAAGATATAATTTTCCACGTAAGCATTGTAAGCCGGCTAGATGAAAATGTTGTGGAAACAGTTAACAATAGCACTGATAATGGTGATCTCGTACTTTTCTGTGACATGGGGAGCGGCCAGCCTGAATTGATTGAAAAAGTCAAAAATGACACCATTATAATAGACCACCACGCACCTGTGGGTGACACAACGGCACACATAATGGTAAACCCTCATCTTGCAGACATAGATGGTGCTTACTATATGTGCGCCTCAACCACTGCTTATGTTGTCGCAACAGAACTTAATCCCGAAAATAAAGAGCTTGCAGGGCTTGCAATTGCAGGTGCCATAGGGGATAAACAGCTTTTTGACAGGGAGAATGGCCAGATCCTGAAAGAAGGAATTGAAAGTGGCTCTATTTCCATAAGGAAAGGATTAAAGATAGGAGATGGTGATCTGGCAGAAGTGCTGGAAAGAACACCTGAACCCTACCTTGACATAACAGGTGAAAAAGAAAAGATCGCAAACTTCCTTAATATTCTGGGTATCAGTGGCCCAGTCGAGGAACTTGATGAAAATCAGATGAAAAAACTTACTTCTGCCGTGGCACTTAAACTGACAAAAAAAGCCAGTCCTGAAGCGATTGATGCCAGTATCGGTGAAGTCTACATTCTCAATCATGAGACCATTCCAAATGTCTACGACATGGTAACCCTCCTCAATTGCTGTGGCAAACTTGAACGTGGGGGTCTTGCCCTTACTGCCTGCCTGCGAGATGAAAAGGCTGCAGAAGAAGGCTGGAAGATTGCGGAACAATACCAGCAAGTTTTGATGGGGCAAATCAAAAAGGCAGAGAAGAAAATTCAAAAACTGCAGCATCTCAGATATATTCAGGGAGAAGACATGGAAGCCACCGGCATGATTGCAGGTATTGTCATCAGGTACATACACCCTGATCTGCCCTTCATTGCCCTGAACAAAGTTGATGATGTTGTAAAAATTTCAGGAAGAGGAACCCGCAAACTTGTTGACGGTGGACTGGATCTTGCAGTTGCCTTAAGAGAGGCAGCTTCCGGAGTAGGAGGTAGCGGAGGGGGACATAATATAGCATCCGGTGCGGCCATACCGCCAGGAAGTGAGGAAGAGTTCCTGAAAGCCCTGGATTCCATTATCGCAAAACAGCTGGGAAACAATGCAGATGAAAATTAAAAGCACTCTTAAACTGCCTGTAGGCCAAAGGGGAAAAACAATTATTGAGTCATTAAGGCCGGACAATCTTGCGAACATGGAAAGTAAAATCCTCCCCGATGAAAATTCCATAACTTTGAGGACAGAAAAACTTTCTTCCCTGATATCTGTTATGGACGATCTCCTTATGAATGCCAAAATTGCCGAAGACCTGGATTTCAATGGAGCAAAAAATGATTAATTCATTCAAAGATTTAGAGGGAAAAATAAATTCATGTACTGCATGCCAGCTCCATGAATCTGCAACCCACAAAGTAATAATGAAGGGGGGGGAAAATCCAAAAGTACTTTTCATAGGTGAAGCCCCCGGCAAGAATGAGGATGCAAGTGGAATACCTTTCTGTGGCAGGGCCGGCAAAATCCTGGATGATATGATAGAAGATATGGATATTCAGCAGAATGATTGGGCGGTGATCAATACAGTCAAATGCAGACCTCCTGATAACCGTAGGCCACGTAAAGGAGAACTTGCCGCCTGTCGGGCTTTTTTTGAAAGGCAAATCGAAATGCTTGATCCAGATGTGATAATTCTGCTCGGAAATACTGCTGAGGAAGCTTTTTTGGGAAACAGGCAACTTCAATGGGGTGAATGCAGGGAAATAGATGGGAAAAATGTGGTGAAATTCTATCATCCTGCAGCCCTCATCTATACCAAAAGTCGCCAGTCTGAACAGCAAGAGTTTATAGAAAAAAACAGTGCATTATGGTAAGTACATTCTTTTTCCAACATGCTGGTTTGTGCCATCAGGTAAAACTTATAATAATTAGTAACAATAACTGAGTCGCTGTAAGGACTTTATTAATCATTATTTAATCATTTCG
Source organism: Methanohalophilus sp. DAL1 (assembly GCF_001683555.1). Classification (NCBI taxonomy): domain Archaea; kingdom Methanobacteriati; phylum Methanobacteriota; class Methanomicrobia; order Methanosarcinales; family Methanosarcinaceae; genus Methanohalophilus; species Methanohalophilus sp. DAL1. The sequence continues at coordinate 18,764 of NZ_MAFX01000003.1, forward strand.
AGGAAATATAATGGATCTGGAATTCAGATTAAAAGCTGCCTTCAAAACTAGCGGGGACCCCGCACCCGCCGTAGATACCATTCAGGAGTTTCTTGAGGGAGAAGCCCCAAAGATACTCGCCAAAGGAGCACCAGAAGGGGAAGGAGCAAGAATTAAAAGATGGAATGTAAAGGATAACCGGATAAACATTGAGATAGTCTCCGGCCGGTATGTCCGATCTCATGATGCAATTATCCGGCTGCGTAAACCTCTTGCTGGCAAAATTGGAAAGGAATACCATCTGGGCATCCGGGGTATTGATGTTGATGAGTTTGTCATAAAAATGGCTTCTGAAAAATCAGTCGGAGATCTGAAGATACCACATGTCAGTTCAATGGATTATGACGGAGAATACATCACACTCAATCTGGATGTTGGAGAAGCAGAACTTGAAAACCGTATTCCTGACAGAATACTTACCCTTATGGAGGACAAGATAAGAGAAAAGGTCTATGGCGGCAAGACCGAACACTGGAACCTTCTGTGGCAGAGTGAAAAAAAAGCACACCCATTTGAGAAGGATCCTACCCAGGAAATGCTAGAAAAAGGGTGGATTAAAAGAGGGGCCAGCAGAGGACAATGGATCCACGGTCCCCAGTCCACGAAATTGTTCCGCACTTTTGAAAAGATTGTTCTTGAGGAACTTCTTGAACCCCTGGGATACCAGGAAATGATTTTCCCGAAACTTGTTCCCTGGGATGTGTGGAAAAAATCCGGGCATGCCAAAGGGGTCTACCCCGAAATCTACTATGTATGCCCCCCGAAGACCCGTGATCCGGAATACTGGGAAGAGGTCGCTGACTACTACAAGGTTACAAAAGAAGTGCCTACAGAACTAATCAAGGAAAAAATCGGCGATCCTATAGGTGGTCTGTGCTATGCCCAGTGTCCCCCCTTCTGGATGTATTTACAGGGCGAAACCATACCAACAGACTCGTTCCCCCTGAAGGTATTTGACCGCTCCGGGACATCCCACAGGTATGAAAGTGGTGGCATCCACGGCATGGAACGTGTTGATGAATTCCATCGTATCGAAATTGTCTGGCTGGGTACAAAGGAACAGGTAGTCAAAGCCTCAGAAGAGCTCCACGAACGCTATATGCATATCTTCAATGAAATCCTGGACCTTGAATGGAGAAAGGCCTGGGTCACACCATGGTTCATGGCACAGGAGGGACTTGCAGGTGTATCGGATGAGCAAAGTGCCGGTACTACAGACTATGAGGCGCCTCTGCCGTACAGGGGAGAGGACGGCGAATGGCTTGAGTTCCAGAACGTGAGTGTCAACGGGGATAAATATCCTTCCGGTTTTAATGTGAAAAGCCAGTCGGGAGACAAACTCTGGTCCGGATGTTCGGGTGTTGGGCTGGAAAGGTGGACCTCGGCTTTCCTTGCACAGAAAGGCCTGGATCCGGAAAACTGGCCGGCAAAATTCCGGAAGCGTTTTGGAGAAATGCCTGAAGGAATAAGGTTCTTCTAAACTGGATAACCGATTTGTTTATATATGGACATGTCTAGTATAGAAGGCCACTAATAGCCTATATTATAGAATTACATTGATCATCGACAGAGAAATATCACACTAACACTGGAGGAAATTTATTGGCAAGAAAAGTACAGAGAAAACTGGACAAATGGAAGAACAAAACCTGGTATAACATTGAGACTCCTGAATTTATTGGCAGGACCGTTATTGGGACAACCACTACTGATGATAGTGAGAAACTGGTTGGAAGGACGATCGAAACCACTGTAGGAGACATTACCAATGACTTCTCAAAACAGAACATCAAACTACGTCTGGCTATCGACAACGTAACCGGCGACACTGCAAACACTGCTTTCATTGGTCACGAGATCACTACAGATTACCTTCGTTCCATTGTAAAACGCCAGACATCCCGTATAGACAATAACCTTGAGGTAACAACCAAGGACGGACGCAAGCTTCGTATCAAGCCCATTGCATTTACTGTAAAGAGGGCAAGAAGCAGCCAGATAAGAGCAATCCGGGAAATTATGGGTAAAATCGTCCTTGAAAGATCTGCAGAACTTGACTTTGAACACATTGTCGAGGAAATCGTAACCGGTAAACTTGCAGCCAATATTTACAGGAATACAAAAACCATCTATCCAATCAGAAGGGTAGAAATACGCAAGACAGAAGTTCTTCCTGTAAAGGCTAATGCTTCCGCAGCAGCCTGAAAGTTAAAAAATTAAAAAGTAGCCTTTCACTTATGAGTGAAATAGGCTACTACTTTCTTTTCTTTTACATCATCTATCCTGCAGAACCCAAAACGCTCAAACTGCACAACTTTATCTATCTCATTTGCAATTTGTAATTCCCCCAATCCTGTGAATCTACCCTCGGGAGACAAAACTTCCACGTCCAGATTGTCTTTAGCTACCCACTGGACGATAGGTGGGCGTTTTTTTCTGACCTCATCCATTGAATCACCAATATGTTTTGCCCGGAGAGGTTGGGTTGATACAATTTCAATGTTGTACAGGTCCTTGAGTCTTAATAGAGATCCGGGAGATAGTTCTTTTGCATCCTCACCACTAATATAAACAATATTATCCACTTCTACACTCCTGTTACCCATATTTTCCACAGGATGCAGAGGTGGAGTGGCAACAGTGTGTTTTCCGTCTATAATCTCAATCTTTTGAGGATCCGGGACAAAGAAGAAACGCTTTGTCTGTGAGTCAATAAGTTTTCGGTTTTCAGAATAAAGGGAATCCATGCTTATACTCACATCGGTTTCCCCGACACCCATGTCTACCATAAATTTACGCAGGGCCTCTGGTTTGATGCCACGCCTGCGAATAGCCCTGATTGTTGGAAGCCTTGGGTCATCCCAGCCGGTGTATTCGCCTTCTTCTATAGATTTCCTGAGTGCACTGGTGCTGAATTTACCAAATTCATGCATTTTAATGCGGCCCCAGTGGGTGGTCTTTGGATACTCCCAGCCCAGGTAATCATAGATATACTTCTGACGCTTTTCACTGTCCATCAAATCTTTGCCCCGGATGATATGGGTCATGCCAAGTTCATGGTCCTCGATTGCTCCCTCAAAGTCAAGAAGGGGCCATACTACGTATTTATCACCTACTTCCGGGCGGGGATGTGTAGCTTTTACTATCCTGAAAGCACCAAAATCCCTCAGTGCAGGGTCCTTATGATCGATTTCTGTCTTGATACGCAATACAGCAGATTTTTCTTCGTAATCACCCTCAATCATCTTGTGCCAGTGTTCCAGATTCTTGGCAGGGTCCCTGTCACGATCAGGACATGGGGCACATGAATCTTTATACTTCTTGAAATCAGTCCCGTCACAGAAACAGACATAAGCGTGCCCCATTTCGATAAGTTTGCGGGCATATTCGTAGTAAAGGGTTATTCTGTCTGAGGCCTTTACCACCCTGTCAGGTTCGATACCCAGCCAGTGACAGTCATCCAGGTACCATTCATAGGCTTCAAGTAGCGGACGCTTGGTCTGGGGATCGGTATCGTCAAAACGTATTATGAAATCCCCTCTATACATTTTGACATATTCGGAGTTGATTACCATACCTCTTGCACTACCCAGGGTAGCGGGCCCGTTGGGATTGGGCGCAAATCGCATAACAACCTTTTCTCCTTCTGCAACATCAAGGGGCTTGAGACCCTTTTCAGGTTCCTTCTTTGTATTTAGTTCTTCAATAAGTTCAGGTGCGACTTCCTCAAGTCTCTGCTGCCATTCATCCGGGTTGCCTTCTGCAACCTGGTCTATAACTTTTTGTACTTCTGCCGTAACATCTTTGGCTTTGGGGCGCAGGTGGGGACACTGCCCCATTACACGACCCATGACAGCGCCAACCTGGGGGGGTTGTCTGTATTTTACAGCATTGTGCAATGCAAATTTTTCAATCGTTTTTATATCTTCATCCTCTAATGTCATCTGGCTGACCTCTATAATAGTAAAAACTTATGCAAATATTAAATTGAATTTCTTATCTGCTGGATATGAGATGCTTTTGCAATGATGTCGGCTATTTGTCCGTCAAAATCTTCAAGGAATTTTTCCGTATTCTCACCGGCAACTGCTCCGTGTGATGAAGGCTTGATGAGATGTTCCTGCTCAAGTACTCGCAATGAATATCTTACTTTATGGGTTGGCATCTCTGTTTCATCCGAAAGTTTAAGGATACCGATTGGGCCTTCCTCAATAACCTTCCTGAGAACGATAAGATGTCTTTCAGTTAATTCAAGTTCCCTGTAAATTTGATCAAAAAGCATTATGATACCTCATTGGATAATGTGCCTATACCCTCAATGGTTACGTCTACGCAATCACCTGAATTAAGTTCACCCACACCCGGCGGGGTACCTGTGGCAATTACATCTCCCTTTTCAAGGGTCATCACGGAGGATATGAATTCTATCAGGAAATCAACATCGAATATCAATCTGGAAGTTGATGAATTCTGTCTGGTCATGCCATTAACACTGCACTTAATCTTTGCTGCAGAAGCATTGAAGTCTTCCACAGGAGTTATGAATGGGCCAATCGGGGAAAAAGTATCAAAACTTTTTGCTCTGGTCCACTGTCCATCCCTTTGCTGAATATCACGGGCTGTTACATCATTAAAACATGTGTATCCTTCGATGACATTTTGTGCCTTTTCAGCATGAATACCATGGCATTGCTGTCCTATGACAACAGCAAGTTCTGCTTCATAATCAACACGATTGCTGCAGGAAGGATAGATTATTTTTGCACCATGGCCAATTACAGAAGAAGGGGGTTTCATGAAAATTATTGGTTCATCCGGGATGTCCATATCCAGTTCTTTGGCGTGATCAATATAATTTAACCCCACACAGATAATTTTGGAAGGACTTGAAGGCGCAAGTATATCAAGTGAATTAACATTATAAACATCTCCCCTGGGAGATATTACCTTTTCATCCTGCACATTACCCTCAAATATCTCAGTACCGTGTTTGAATTTTCCGATCATGTTATCCACTTGCTAACAATAAGGAGATGCATTATCCTGGCAGACAAATTAGGAAGATATGGTATAAATATAAATCCTTTTTCTTATCAATTCCGGCAAATGAGCGCCGGTTTGCCAGAGTATAACCAATCGGGAAAACTTATTTGACTGTTTGGAAAGAATACTTTATTGGGGAGTGGATATGAACGATCTTTACTGCACAGAAGAAATAAACCATGTACGCAGGTATGTGAATAACATTCCGATTTCGGGTAGATATCGGAGTGAACTGGTACGATGGATAAATACCTATCTTGATGAAGAAAATGTCGAAAAACACCTTTCAAGTACAAAGGATGCATTTGATATGTCGGTAAAACAGGCAGCACAAAGAGATCTTGAACTAACCATCCTTTTTGCCAAAAAAGAAGACAGGACCAATTCAAGAATAATTTTTCTGGAAGGGGAATTGCTTTTTCTGTTTAACCTGCTCTATGAAAAGGTGAAGGCACAAAAAATTGCTGCCTGATAATTAAAAATGGCATTTGCAACCTGAAGAATCACGTTCGTAATGTCCAAGTTCAGATCCTTCAAGTTCACCGCCATTGAATACAGGGCCGTCCCTGCAGACACGCAGGCCATCGGGATCCATACTGCAGGCTCCACAAACTCCGATACCACATTTGAAATACCTGTGCAGGCTGAACTCTGACTTTACCTGAACATTGCGTGCTTTCAAAATTTCAAAGACCTTATACATCATAATCTCCGGGCCACACACATATATCCTGTCATAATCAGAGGTATTCGTATCTGCCAGCTGATCGGTCACAAAACCGCCCCTGCCTTCGGAACCGTCATCAGTGGTAATATCCACCCTGCCACAGGCAAAGCGTTCCCTGAACAAAAGTTCATCACAGCATCTGGAACCCAGAATTGTGCGGCCTTCAATTCCTCTTGCCTTTACAATATCTGCAAGGGGAGCAATCGGTGCGGCTCCTACTCCTCCTGCAATGAAAAGTACGTTTTCACCCTTTTTGGGAATGGTGAAACCTCTGCCAAAAGGACCCCTGAGCCCCATATGGTCACCTATTCCAAGTTCGAACATACGGGATGTGGCATCACCTACCTTCTGGACTGTAATGGAATTTTTACCGGAGAGGGTCATAGGGACCTCATCGGTTCCATGTACCCAGACCATTACGAATTGGCCGGGAATGGCTTCGTCGAATTGTGTGTCAAAGAAAAAAGTACGCACATTGGGTGACTCTTCGACGATTTCGGTGATTTTTGAATGAATGGGACGCATCAGATCATCTCGTGTGACAGACCTGTTATGTCTTCTGTGTATGAATGACCGTACTTTTGCAGATATGTATCAATACCTTTGCTTATTTTTTCAAAGATTTGTGTGTCTTCATGTACGGCAGATCCGATCTCAACAGCACTTGCCCCAGCCAGCATCATTTCGATTGCGTCTTCCGGGCACGTAATACCTCCTACTCCTATCACGGGCACATCAAGCACTTCATACAGGTCATAAACACATTTTACAGCCACCGGCTTTACTGCAGGACCGGATAGTCCTCCAAAACGGTTGCCGAGTATCGGATACCCGGAATGGATGTCAATGGCCATGCCCCGCACTGTATTGATAGCAACGACTGCCGATGCACCTGCAGATTCTGCTGCCCTGCCAATAGAAGTAATATCCGTAACATTGGGTGTGAGTTTCACCCATACGGGTACATCCACAGCATCAACTACCGCGGCCGTGATTTCATGTACAAGATCAGGATCAGTTCCCACCGAGGCTCCATAACCTTCAGCATGGGGACAGCTGACATTAAGTTCAAAGCAATCAGGCTTTGAGGAAAGCAACCCTTTCGCAACTTCAGTAAATTCTGCAGCGTTCCCGCCGAATATGCTGGCAATTAACGGTGCATCCGTTTTGCTTTTCGCAATTCCGATTTCCTCACAGAAACCCGAGTAGGAAGGATTGGGCAGTCCCATCGCGTTAATGTATCCGCATTCCAGCTCCACCATTGAAGGGTTATTATGGCCTTTTTTGGGAACCGGGCCAATTGACTTGGTTACCACTGCACCGGCACCGTTGCGGCTCATTCTTGCAAGGGCTGCTCCTGTGGTTCCCATTATGCCTGAAGCCAGGATTGTAGGATTTTTGAGTTCTATGCCTGCTATCTTCATGAATGATCAATCATTTTTTGGGGACAACTGCGAGATGGCTTCTTTTACCAGCTCTTTTCCGCCCAGAGCAACAAGTTTTTGACCCAGCTCTTTAGCATGCTCTCGATAATTATCTACCGGGATCATTTCATCCAGGCGGATATCCCGCTTTCCGTCAAGGGATAAGATCTCGGCACGTATATGTATCGTGTTGCCGTTGTCCACAAATTCTGCAAATGAACCAACCGGTACAATACATCCGCCTTCCACATCCCTGATCACCAGTCTCTCGACCTCTGTAGCGATGCGGGATTCGGCATGATCGATCTGGGAGCAGAGTAATTCCGCTTCACTGCCTGCCAGGGTAACCACGGCAATGGTTCCCTGATTGGCTGAGGGACAGAAACCATCGGCGTCCAGCCTATGACATTCGATGTCCCAGCCCATGCGTTGTAAACCCGCTTCTGCCAGTATAATTGCGTCATACGTACCGGATTCAAGTTTTTTAACACGGGTATTTATATTACCTCGCAGGTCCTGGACGTTCAGATCCGGACGGTAGCGCAAAAACTGGGCCCGCCTGCGCATGGATGTTGTCCCTACAATCGCTTCCTCGGGCAATTCGTCAAGGGTTGAACCATCATTCGTGAGAAGTACGTCATGAGGAGAATCACGTTCGATAACTGCTGCGATGGAAAGTTCTGCGGGTCTTTCAGTGGGCAGGTCCTTCATCGAATGGACTGCAATATCGATCTCCCCGGAAAGCATCCGGTCATCCAGTTCCCTCACAAAGGCACCAACACCTTCCACTTCGTGGAGGGGGCGGTCAGTGAAGGTATCACCGCTTGTCTTTATAATCTTGCGGGTAGTGGGGAATCCCCGGTTATCCAGGAGGCCACCAACGGTCTTTGCCTGTGCAAGAGCCAGGTCACTTCCCCTTGTACCAATTATCAAATCAACACATCCTATTACAGGCAGGATTCATAAGTTTCAAAGGTCGCTTCCAGATCATCTTCGGTATGTGCCAGAGAGAGGAAGTTTGTCTCAAACTGGGAAGGGGGTATAAAAATTCCCTGGTTCAGCATTTTATGGAAGAAATTAAAATAGCCTTCCTTGTCACATTTGAGTACATCCTGATAATTTGTTGGCATATCTCCAAAGAAGATCTTGAACATGGAACCCACTCCTGAAACACTGTAATCCAGTCCTTTATCAGTGACCATCTCGGAAAGTCTGCTGCGTACATCTTGCCCCATCGTATTGAGTTTCTCATGAGCATTTTCCTTCTCAAGCACATCAAGCACTGCATGTCCTGCAGCAACAGATGCCGGATGACCGCTAAAAGTCCCTGCCTGGTATACCGAACCCGAAGGTGCAATCATTTCGATGATATCTTTTCTGCCCCCGAAAACCCCTATTGGCATTCCTCCGCCGATAATTTTGCCCAGCGTTGTCAGGTCAGGTGTCACACCATAATACTCCTGTGCACCGCCCATTGCAAGTCTGAAGCCGGTTATTACTTCATCGAATATGAGCAGAGTATCATATTCCCTTGTAAGTTTCCTTATCTCTTCCAGATAACCTTCCTGTGGCAATACCGGACCGACATTACCCATTACCGGTTCCATGATGACAGCTGCTATATCATCGCTTGATTCAAGCAGGTCTGTCATGGCTTCGATATCATTATAGGGTGCCTGAAGAGTATGTTTGGTGAAATCCTGTGGTACACCCAGAGAGTCGGGTTTACCTAATGTGGAAGCACCTGAGCCAGCTTTGACAAGTACTGAATCGTGAGCACCGTGGAAACCGCCTTCGATTTTAACAAATTTGTTCTTTCCTGTATAACCACGTGCTGCCCGCAGGGCACTCATTGTGGCCTCGGTACCTGTGGATACAAAACGAAGCATATCGATGCCTGGATATACGGCTGCAATCCTTTCGGCCAGTTTGAACTCGGACTCTGTGGGGGTTCCATAGAGCCACCCCTTTTCAAGTTGATCACTTATTGCTTGCTTGACCACGGGATTTGCATGACCCAGCATATTGGGCCCGTAACCGAGGCAGTAATCGATGTATTCATTACCGTCAACATCTGTAATACGGCATCCGGAAGCTTTTTCGGTGTAGAATGGATAGGGTTTGATTGCTCGTACCGGACTGCTAACACCACCAGGGAGATATTCCCTGGCCTTTTCAAACATTGCTTTTGATTTTTCCAGATTGACCATGTAATCACATCAGTAAATTTTATTCATTCAGTAATTGTGCCATTTCCTTGGCAAAGTAAGTAATTATCATGTCCGCTCCGGCCCTTTTTATTGACATCAGGGATTCGTACATGACCTTTTTCTCATCCAGCCAACCCTGCTGGGCGGCTGCCTTGAGCATGGAATATTCTCCGCTGACACTGTAAGCCGCAGTTGGCATACCAAACTCCTGTTTTATCCTATAGATAATATCAAGGTACGGAAGAGCCGGTTTTACCATGACGATGTCGCCACCTTCCATGATATCCAGTTCTACTTCCCTCAGGGCCTCATCCGAGTTTGCAGGGTCCATCTGGTATGTAGAGCGATCACCGAAACAATAGCATGAATCAGCAGCATCCCTGAAGGGGCCGTAAAATGCGGAACAGTATTTTGCAGCATAGGACATAATTGGCACATCACTGAAATTTTCCTGATCCAGGGATTGCCTGATTGCACCCACCATGCCGTCCATCATACCCGAGGGGGCTACCATATCTGCGCCCGCCCTGGCATGGCTTGCCGCAATCTTGCCCAAAATGGGTAGAGTCTCATCATTGATCACATCATGGGTTTCATTATCAATAATACCGCAATGGCCATGGGATGTGTATTCACACATGCAGACATCGGTAATCACAACCATGTCGTCACCAAGTTCTTCCTTGATAGCACGCGTGGCCTGCTGGACAATATCATTGTCCCCGTAAGCACTGCTTCCCTTTTCATCCTTCTGTGAAGGAATGCCGAAAAGCATTAAAGAACTGATACCCAGGTCCGCCACGTTCCAGGCCTCACTGACAACCTCGGAAAGAGGCAACCTCAGGACTCCTTCCATGGAAGGTACTTCAACTATGGATTCTGCGGTTTCGTCAACAAACATCGGGTATATGAGGTCATCAACCCCCAGGGAAGTTTCACGTATAAGATTGCCTATCTTTCCGTTCCTGAGCCTGCGCATTCGAATATTTGGGTACATTGGTATCACAAGTCCTTATTTGCAATTTTCCTTTTCTTTTTTAGCATAGGGTTTGATGTTAAAAAGCTTGCAGGCCGAATCAAGAAAAGCCTCATCATTGTATTCAGCTGCATTACGCAATACCTTGGTAGGCTCTGCCAGGACCTTATTTGCTATGGCCCTTGTCAGGTCATCCAGGACTTTGCATTCCACATCCCCGATTGTGTGATAAGCTCCCAACCGGTTCACAGCCCTATCCATCTCATGTTTTCGCAGAGTATATATCTGGCTGTAAAGTTCGGACAAAAGAGCATCTGCCTTCTGTCTTTTGTACTGGTTTATGAGCATTTTGTATTCTTCATCAATTATAGTTTCAACTTTCTTTGCCTCTTCCATTCTCATCTGGAGGTTACGCTCATTAATTACCCTCAGGTTGTCGATGTTACGCAGGATAACTCCTGGAAGGCTTTCAATTTCGGGATCTATGTCCCGGGGGCTGGCGATATCTATCAGCAGAAGATTATCGTTCCTGTTCTTAAGGGATTTTTCCACTGTTGCTTTCTTCAGGACATAATGGGGAGCAGATGTAGCACTGATTATGACATCGGCCTGCTGTGTATAGCGATCAAGACTCATGAAATCCACGGCCTCACCCCCCAACTCATCTGCAAGTACTTTTGCCTTTTCATATGTGCGGTTTGCCAGATACACAACATTCATGTCCCTGTGTGATAATGCCCGGGTCACAAGAGTGCCCATCTCACCGGTTCCAATTACAAGTATATTGCGTCCCTGCAGGCCTTTTAACATTTCATCGGCAAGATCCACTGCAGCAGATGCAATAGATACAGAACCTCTGTTGATGTTGGTTTCCGTACGGGCTCTTTTACCTACCTGGATTGCCTTGCTAAACGCGGTCTCCAGTATTTTGCCCATGGTGCCTGCATTTTTGGAGATGGTATACAAATCCTTTATCTGTCCCAGGATTTGATCTTCTCCTATTATCATAGATTCAAGGCCACAGGAGAGTCTTAAAAGGTGGTATAAGGATTCTTCATGGTCATAGAATTCGACAATGCGGGAAGAAACACCCATTTTTTTTGCAAAATGGAAAAGTACGCTGCTCCCTCTGGGGGATACCACATACATTTCCAGTCGGTTGCATGTCTTAAGGACTGCGCATTCGTACACGAGCTCATGGGAACTTAGCTGGGAAAGTATATCCTCGATTTCACCCTGCCAGGCATCTTCCATTTCCTCCACTGTTGCCTTTGCATGGGAAATAACCATGCTAGATATTTCAGTCAATGTTATCCTCCGTTATTCAAGTGATTAATCCAGCTGCTCCTTTGAATCTTTGTCTGCGTGATTCCCAATGTGCTCCAACATTATATCATATGCTATATTATACGCTTTTTCATAGGACTCTTCAAAAGCATCCCATATCCTATCATCTTCAAGCACATCCCACAGAATTTGTTTCCTGAGGGGCTGGTTATCAATTCGTTCTTTTAGATTAGTGCGTAATTCATCCTGCAGATGTGCCATGTCTGCGTAATTCGGAGTGATAGTATGTTCGAGTTTTATGCGCGTATATCTGGAAAGAGCAGGGCTGTGGCCCAATGTGGAAATACCTACCGTTACAGGTCCGCGTTTTATCACCGAAGGGACTATCACATTCCCTTTAGAATCCACGGAATTCACGAATATATCCATATCAGATGCTATCAGGTGTATTTTCAGGTTTAATTCCCGGTTGCTGGTAGCAGGTATGACCAGAAACGCCCCTTCCAGATAACTGCGAATCATATCAGAGGGTATTTCATTTACATTTATTTGTACAATATCGATTTTATTGGATTCGTGCAGGGCAAGGATCTCTTCGGAAAAATCTTCACTGATAACGGTCACTTGAGCAAACTTGGAAAACAGTGATGCTTTGCGTTGTCCTACACTACCCCCTCCGAAAATCACTATCTTCTGGAAAGATAAATCTAGAAAAAGTGGCATATATTGGCGATCATACATTCTTGGACCCTCTCACATTACAGTTACAGCCTTACACCTGTTTTCTTGAACTCATGTTCACTGAACAAAAGACGATAATCATATATCCCGGTTGCATCTGCAATTTTTCCGGCAATTTCCTCACAGTCTTTTTTACTGTAGGAATGGACCATTGTAAAAAGATTGTATGGCCAATCAGGGTATCTGGGTCGCTCGTAACAATGAGTTACTTCGCTAAAACCGGACATCACTTTGCCTACGTCTTCCACCCGCTCGTCCGGTACATTCCAGATACACATGGCATTGGCAGTTATGCCGATGGTACGATGGCCTATTGATGCACCAAAACGACGTATGATTCCCTGATTTTGCATTTGCTTTAGTCGATCTACAATTTCCTGTTCACGTAATCCCGTCTCCTCTGCTATTTTTTTGAATGGGGAATGGGTAAATTCAATCCCGTGCTGTGTTACTTCCAGGATTCTGCGCGAAAGTGGATCGAGTTTATCGGACATCGAATTTCACCCCTATCTTGAAAAGACGTTTTGTGGGCAGGTCAAGTATAGGGCAACCTGTTTCCTCTACAATCTGTTTGATTATAGTGTCAAGGCGTTCACGATTTGCTGCAGAGATGGTAAACCATATATTATACTCCGCCGGGCGCAAATAGTTGTGAGAGACTTCCGGATGTTTATTAATGATTTCTCCAATCTCATGGGTTTGTGAATCCGGGGCTTTCAGGGCTATGAGGGTACTGGTTCCCCCGATCTTGCGGGTATTTATTATAGGGCCAACACGCCGTACAGCACCCTGATTATTAAGTCTCTCCAGTCTTTTTAGCAATTCCTCTTCAGGAATACCTATTCTTTCAGCCAGTACTGCATAGGGATTAACGGAAAGGGGAAATTCAAGCTGGATCTCATTCAATATCTTTTTGTCCATTTCATCAAGCCGGATCATGGGGAACTCACATTTATTCTTGAGAATAGAATAGGTTACGAGATGTAATCATGGATTATAATGTTTTCTTTCAAATTATCTGAATATTTGCAACAATAGTACTCTATATGGCACTCCAGTCCGAAATTATAGATTCATAGGTGAAAACATACTATATAATCAAAACAGCGACAGAAGGCAATAAATTACCGCATCGACTACCAAAAATAAAATGGGACTTTTCACCCACTTATAAACCTGTTTTATTTTTGGCGCGGATGATAGATACAATAAGGTTCTTCTTCCAGATAATCCCCGGTTGCCGCAAATGCCCGGGCACGGCACCCGCCGCACACATTCTTGTATTCACACTTGCCGCATTTTCCCTTAAGGAGACTGAAATCCCTGAGTTCGTTAAAGAGGGTTGAATTGTTCCAGATTTTCCCGAAAGATTGGTTCCTTATATTGCCGGCTATTGCAGGAAGGTAACCGCAGGGCTGCACATCCCCGGTACTTGAAACAAAACAAAAGGCAGTACCTCCCAGACACCCCCTGCTCACAGCATCAAAACCATGGGTGTTGATTGAAACTTCCATACCTTCTTTTTCCGCACACTGGCGCATTATCCGGAAATAATGGGGCGCACAGGTAGCTTTGAGTTCAAGGGAAGTATGCTTTTTCTGTTCATAGAACCAGCGCAGTATCCTTTCATACTCTGCCGGAGGTATCTCTTCATCTGCAAGGTTTTCTCCTCTGCCTGTAGGCACAAGCAGGAAAATATGGAGGGCTTCGGCGTTCAGGGAAATAGCCATTTTAAGGATACGTGGGATTTCCCCCAGATTTCTTTTGGTTATTGTAGTATTAATCTGAAAATCCATGTCTTCTGTCTTCAGGGCATCAATTCCTTCCATGGCTTTGTCAAAGGCGCCTTCAACTCCCCGAAATCCATCATGGGTTGCAGAGTCTGCCCCATCAAGACTTATGCTTACTCTCTTAATTCCCGCTTCTTTGAGTTTTCTTACAGTTTTCCTGTCAAGGAGGGTGCCGTTTGTGGCAAGTACCACCCTGAGGCCTTTGTTTGTGCCATAGTGGGCAAGTTCATATACATCAGGGCGAACAAGTGGTTCACCTCCACTGAGAATTAATATCGGGGACCCAAGGGAAGCGACCTGATCAATGAATGTTTTTGCCTCGAATGTGTCCAGTTCACCAGTAGCTTCTTTGTCGGTGGATGCACCTCTGCAATGCACACATGAAAGGTTGCATCTGGATGTCAACTCCCAGGCAATTAATCTTGGAGGAGTGGGTTCTTCTGACATAGTCATATCACAGTCATTTCAATTTATTTAAATAATGGTATACTGATTGTACCATTGATCAAATATATAGAATACAGGACCACATTACACATATAAGAGATAGGTAATCTAGTTAATTGCAAATTGAGTTGCGGTGTGAAATATGGACTCACTGAATACAGCATTTTTGATTGTTATCATAGCAATAGTTTCATATACAATATTCCTGATTCGAAAACGTTTACAGCTTCTTCGTGAATTTGAAAGGTTAAATCCTGAATGAAGGGAAAGTGATGGATAAAAAACAAAAACAAATTCTTGCAGTTATTACAATATTTGCCTTTGCTATCCTGGGCTTATGGGGCATAGATACCGGCCAGACTTATTACATGGTATCAGAAATTAAGGAAAATCTAGATGATTTTGAAGGGAATGACATCAACACAATGGGAGCCATCAAGCAAGGAACACTGGATGTAAAACCCGGTAATATAACTTTCATGCTCCAGGACATAGAGCAACCTGAAAAGTACATTGAAGTTGAATATACCGGTGACCTGCCGCCCAATCTTGAGGAAGGTAAAGAACTGAGTATTGAAGGAAAAATAGATCGGCAGGGAAATCTTAAAGCAGAAAAAATTGTCATGGGTTGCCCTTCCAAATACTCCGAATAACCTATGGTCATATTAAAGGGGCAAATCGATGGATATTGAAAAATGGGACGAATATCGGAGTATAAACAAAGCACTAATTGACTTTGTGGAAGAAATTGACCACGGTTCCAAAATGAAGAAAGTAGTTGCCCACATATGTCAATCCGGCGGGAAAAAGACCCGTCCTGTGGTTCTCCTCTTGTCATCCCGTATATGTGGCAGTGAAATTGGAAATGCCCTTGATGCTGCTCTGTCAATTGAACTTATCCACTCTGCATCCCTTATTCACGATGACCTGCTGGACAGGGGTATATTGAGAAGGGGAGCTAAGACCGCCCATGAAGTATATGGTATCCCTGCAGCAATGCTTGCGGGAGATTACCTGATATCCAAGTCCATTGAACTAATATCTGCATACGGTAAAGAAGTAGGCATAGAATTTGGCAGGGCAGGTATGGAAATGGCCGAAGGCGAGGCCATGGATGTAGATTTGCTGGAAAGAAATAGCAACAATCTAGCTGAGTATTTCAATTGTATTGAAAAGAAGACTGCTTCACTTTTTGCTGCCTCGGCAGCGATGGGGGCCTATGTTGCAGGAGCGGATGAGGATACAGTTTCTAAATTCAGGCTCTTTGGCAATAAACTCGGAACTGCCTATCAAATCGTTGATGATATGCTGGAATACACCAGTAAGGTAAATAACAAGGAATCAATACACATGTCCCCTTCGCTGGTAGATGTATACAGGCAGGATATGGCGGATTCAAAAGCAATAGCAAAAACCAGGGAAATTGTTGAACAACTAGTTTCTGAAGCACATGAAATAATAGATCTTTTCCCGCCTTCCCAATCCAGAAATAGATTACATGAGATAACCAATTATGCCACAAAAGGCCTTTTCTCTGAAGTTGGAACAAGGAAATGCTAAAAAGGTGAATTTATGAGAGTATATGAAAAACCCATGATTAAAGTTGATGCAAATGTGGAAGATGATAAAGTTGTACTCACCAGTGAGGGTCCCCTTTCCACCATTGCAAAACCTATTCTGAAACGTATTAACCGTATTTTTCAGGAAGAAAAACCCATTACATTTAATGATGAAGAGATCATATTTTCGACATGGGCCCCCCCGATTCCCAGCAATGCATTCAACAGGATGATCAGTTCCCAGATTGCCGCCATCATGAAAAAACGTGTGCCTGACCAATTCTCAATAGCTATTACCGATAGGTGCCCAAATAATTGTATTCACTGCGGAGCTGCGGGTTTCCTTACTGAGGAAGAACTAACTACCGAACAGATCAACAGTGCTATCGATCAATCCCTTGATCTTGGTGCTTACCTTATTTCTTTCGATGGCGGGGAAACAATGCTTCGAAAGGATCTTCCCGAAATGGTGAGGGCAGTGGATAAAGACCGGTGCATTGCAACCTGTTTTACTTCTGGCTTTGGCCTTACACCTGACAGAGCTGTGCGGTTGAAGGATGCGGGCATGTATGCCATGAGAATAAGCATCGACAGTCCTTTTGAAAAGGAACATGACCGTATTCGTGGCAGGGATGGGGCATACAGGGATGCTATTGATGGTATTAAGAACACCCTGGGAGCTGACATGCTGGCAGATATGTTTGTGGTGATCTCACCCGATAATATCGATGACCTTGAAGATTTCTATGGTCTTGCTGCAGATATGGGCATGCAGGAGATGTCCATCTATGAGATCGTTGCTGTGGGTCGCTGGCTTGAACATGAAGATGAAGTCATCACTCAAAAGGATGTGAAGACCATGGAACGTTTCCAAAAACGGATGAACAGTGGGCCAGACGGGCCACGTGTTACTTCATTCCCGTATTTCATGGGTCCGGATATGTTTGGTTGCTTTGCCGGAAGGCGATGGATGCATGCTACACCTTCAGGTGAGGTCATGCCCTGTGCTTATACACCGCTGTCCTTTGGGAATATAAAGGAAGAAAAGCTTTCTTCAATATGGGATAATATGGGTAAACACCAGGCATATCGTTCCAATTCCGATTATTGCATGATGCGGAATCCTGAATTCAGACAAAAATATATCCATACGATACCCAAAGATGAAATATTGCCATATAGAGTAAGAAATGAATAATTCTGTATTATATTTCTAAAAAGTAGTCATGTTTTTCATGAATAATTATTATAATCGGTAGGTTACGAACCGGTAAGAACCGAATGGCTTATATGCAAAGTTGTTTATGGGTATCTGCTGTTAACTTGAACTCCCTATACGAATGATTAAACATTACAATTATTCAATAGCAATCACCTGAAACCGAATAACTTATATGCGAGGTTGCTATAAGGGGCATAAAATCACGCTGCTTAACATATCACAGACGCGATGAGGATTCACATGGCCAAGGACAAAATCTTATCCGAGATAAAAGAAGCAGAACAAAGTGCTGCCAAAAAGGTGGAAGCAGGCCTGAAGGAGAAGGAGGACAAAATCGCCAGTGCCCGTGCAGAAGCCAGAGAAATAATTAAAGAGGCAGAATTAGATGCAGAAAAATCTGCAAATAATGCACTTAAATCTGCACAGGAAGACCTCCAGAAAGAGCACGAAGAAATCGTCAGCAAAGGCAAAAAGGATGCAGAAGAGCTGATAAGCAACGCAGAATCCAATGTTGATAAAGCTGTTGCAATGCTAGTGGAGGAATTCGAGAGGGCGATCTATGCTTAAGCCAAAAAGTATGACCCGTGCTGTTATCGTCGGACACAAAGAAGTCATGGATGAAACAGTAGACACGCTACACGATATCAATATCTTCCATATTGAAGAATATAACGAAGAAGATTCTACTTTCAAGATAGGGAAACCCTTTGAGAATGCAGGGGAAGTTTCCAAAAAACTTGTTCAACTGAGGTCAATTTCCAGTTTTCTTGGTATCAAGCCAAAAGAAGTTCCAAAACAGGACACAAATGTTCTGTGGGCAGAGCTTGATGATAAACTGGCTCGCCTGGAAAGTGAACTTGATGAAAAGACCGAAAAAAAGAACAGTTATGAAACAAGGTTAAAAGAACTGGATTCTCTCCAAAAAGAACTCGAACCATTGGTTTCAATCCCCATAGATCTTAAAAATTACAGAGGTTATGAGAGCCTATCTGTGTTTGCAGGTACTGTAAAGGGAGACATCAGTTCTGAAATATCTGGAATTACAAATGATTATGAACTCGAATTTGATCCAAATACACACACTATTGCTCTTTTTGTCAGGAAAGACAAAGAAGAAATCGTGGCTGAGATGTTGGCTGATTACGAGTTTCGTGAGATACGTGTTCCAAATATGGAAGGGACTCCTTCGGAGATAATTGCTGATATAGAAAGTGAAAGAAACACTATCAATGAGAAAATCACTTCACTTGAAAAGAGTATTTCTGACATAAAGGAACGTTATTCTGATTTCATACTTGCAAGTGATGAAATTCTATCCATTGAATCCCAGAAATCCGAAGCACCTCTGAAGATTGCCACATCAGAGCATACTTTTGTAATTGACGGATGGGTTCCATCAGATGAGTACAACAGAATGACCCGGACACTTGAATCTTCTACTAATGGAAGAGTATTTGTTTCCAAGCAGGAGGTTACAGAAGAGGAAGAGGAGGAAGTGCCGGTAGAGTACAATAACGCAGGGATCATAAAACCTTTCGAAACAATAATGAACCTTTACGCAAGGCCCAAATACAAAGAAATTGATCCAACTGCATTAATATTTATCAGTTTCCCACTGTTTTATGGAATGATACTTGGAGATATTGGTTATGCTTTAATTCTTCTGGGGTTGGCATTTGGAGTTAAAAAACTGTTTAATTCCGATGCAATAAAACCCCTGATGAATATATTGATATACTGTCAGGTATCGACCTTGATCTTTGGTATCCTTTATGGAGAATTTCTGGGATTCCCTCTTGCAAGCCTGCATGGGGCACATGGAATTGAACCCGGTCTCATAGCCGGATTTGAAACTATAAACCTGTTCCAGTCTCCTATCGGTGGGGAAATGATCACATACCCTATACACAGAACACATCTGGTAATGACCCTTATCGTGCTTACTGCTCTCATTGGTGTTGCTCACATAAACCTGGGGTATATCCTTGGTTTTATCAATGAGAAAAAGAAACACGGCTTCAATGCAGCGATGCTTGAAAAGGGCAGCTGGATAGTAGTTGAGATTGGCATTGTGCTTGCAGTTCTCGGATATGTAGGATACCTACCAATTGCTGTAGGTGCCGCAATATTCGTGATAGGTTTCATAATGCTGACTAAAGGAGAAGGTATTAAAGGTCCCATTGAGTTACCCGGTTTGTTGAGTAACTCCCTGTCATACACACGTTTGATAGCCGTGGGCCTTTCATCAATTTATATTGCATCCACTGTGAACCTCATCGCTTTTGAAATGATCTGGCCACAGGGAGGTATAGCAGCGGTATTTGCAATATTGGTATTCATATTCGGACATGCACTCAATACAGCCTTAAGCATAATCGCCCCCGGTCTACATGCTTTGAGGCTTCAGTATGTCGAATTCTTTACTAAATTCTATGAAGGCGGGGGCAAAGAGTACAGCCCATTTGGATATATAAGAAAGTACACGGAGGAATAATAATATGGTAGGAGAAGAAGCAATAATGGATCCGGCAGGACTTAAAGCAATTGGTGCAGGACTTGCAGTTGGCCTTACAGGACTGGCATCCGGTATTGCTGAAAAAGATATTGGTGCCGCCGCTATCGGCGCCATGGCCGAAAATGAAGGACTTTTTGGTAAGGGCCTTATCCTTACTGTAATTCCTGAAACCATTGTCATTTTCGGACTTGTCGTTGCACTGCTGATAAGCTAAGCGAAGTTTGAGAGCATTCAAAAATGCTCTTAATTTCTTTTTAAGGTGTGAGAGCATGGGACTCGAAACAGTAATTAAAGACGTCATGGATGTTGCGCAGGCGAAGGTCTCTGATATTAATGCAGAGGCAGATGCCGAAGCGTCCCGTATTATAGAGGATGCAAAGCAATCCGCCAAAGAAATCAAAGGGAAACGTCTTGCCAAAGCGGAAGATGAAATTCAGCGTATGAAACGGCAAGAATTATCCAGTGCAAATCTCGAAGTCAAAAGGACAATGCTCAATGCACGTAAAGAAGTGCTTGAAAAAGCCTATAACCAGGCATTCAATGAGATTGCAGGGTTATCTGCGGATAAACAGGAAACACTTCTCAAGAATATCATAGAAAGTCATGAATCTAAAGGCAGCCGTATCTATTCCAATAAGGAATCAGAAGATTTGGTGAAAAAACTGTCCTCTTTAGAGTATGCAGGCAACATCGATTGTGTTGGAGGTGTTGTTATAGAGAATGAGGATGGAAGTATCAAGCTTGATTATACCTATGAAGGGATTCTTGACAGCGTATATGAGCAGAACCTGAAACAGGTCTCAGATATCTTATTCGGGTGATATCAAGATGAGGCTTTTCCAGAAACTCCGGAGAAAAGGTTCCTCTGCAGCAAGCAGTGGGAGCTCAAATTATGCTTATGTTACTGCGCGTGTACGTGCAATGAAGAGCAATCTGCTTCCAAAAGAGACATATTCACGGCTTATGAACATGGATCTTGATGAAATTACCCGTTTTATCGGAGAAACCCGGTATAAGCAGGATGTAGACGAACTTGCGCGGAAATTTGAAGGAGTAGATCTCATCGAGCACGCATTAAACAGAAATCTTGCAGTCACATTCTCTAAATTGATTGATATTTCCGAGGGTGAACTCAACTATCTCATCACGGAATATCTGAAAAATTATGACATCTGGGATATCAAAACTATTCTCAGAGGCAAGTATTACAATGCGCCGATTGAAGAGATAAAGGATAATCTCGTTTCTGCCGGCCAATTCAAGTATAATTTCCTGTCAGAACTTGCTGAGAAAGAATCTTATGAGCATGTTATAGATGCACTCAGCAATACGGATTATTATCCAATTCTTATGAATTATGACGGAACGAATCTTCCTGAAATTGAAAATCAACTTGACAAATTATATTACCAGAGATTGTTCAATGCAATCGGTACACCAAAGTCAAGTGATCGTAAACTATTCTCCAAGCTCATTCGTACAGAGATTGACATTAAAAACATTAAAACAATGTTCAGGATGAAGAAAGAAGGTATTGAAGATGGTGAACTTGAAGATCTGGTTATAGATGGTGGGCTCCGGCTTAGTCTGAAGGAAATAAACTCATTGGTTCCTCTGCCTTTTGCAGATTTTATAAATTCACTTGAAAAATATCCATACTGGGATGCGATCTCAGATTTTGCATCTCCTGATATGGAATCTCTTGTCGATCTGGAAACAAGCCTCACCAAGTACAGTATAAAGTCCGCTGCCAGTTTTTCACATGAATATCCCCTTTCAATCGTTCCGATCATGGATTATATGATCAATAAAAAGAACGAAGTAAACAATCTGAGAATAATCATCAGAGGAAAGGCAGTTAACCTCGATGACGAGATAATCAGAAATCAATTGGTGATTTGATGGATCTGGCAGCTGTAGGTGATGGTCAATTCGTAACCGGTTTCAGATTAGCCGGTGTGCATAAAGTGTATGAAATCAATGATGATAACAGCCTGGAGGAAAAGGTAAAGGAAATTTTCAATGATCCCTCCGTAGGCATCCTTGTAATGCACAGTAATGATTTTGATAAACTACCGGAAACCTTGAGAGACACTTTAAGTGAATCCGTCGAACCAACATTGGTAACCCTTGGCGGAACCGGCCAAAGTTCCAACTTACGGGATAAAATAAAACAAGCGGTAGGTGTAGATTTGTGGAAATGAATGGTGAAATTTATCGAGTGGCAGGACCTGTTGTCACAGTCACCGGTATCAAGCCGAAGATGTATGATGTGGTAAAAGTAGGTCATGAAGGACTGATGGGTGAAGTAATCCGTATAGAGGGTGAAAAGGCTACAGTTCAGGTATATGAAGACACATCCGGCATAAAACCGGGAGAGCCTGTAGCAAATACGGGAATGCCTCTTTCAGTAGAACTGGGTCCAGGTCTTCTGGAAAGTATTTATGATGGTATACAGAGACCTCTGGAAGTTCTCCAGCAAAAGATGGGAGACTTCATTGAAAGAGGAGTAACAGCAAACGGTCTTACCAGGGAGAAGAAGTGGGAATTCACCCCTACAGTATCCAAAGGAGACAGTGTCAAAGGCGGAGATATTATCGGTGTCGTACAGGAAACACCCAATCTCGAACACAAGATAATGGTCCCTCCAAGAAAGTCAGGAACTGTAGAAGATATCAAAAGTGGTAAATTCGTAGTCGATGAAACTGTTTGTGTACTCTCTGACGGCTCTGAACTATCCCTTATGCAGAAATGGCCTGTAAGAGATCCCAGGCCGGTAGACAAGAAACTCTCGCCAACAAAACCTCTTGTAACAGGACAGAGAATCCTTGATGGGATGTTCCCTGTGGCAAAAGGTGGTACAGCAGCTATCCCAGGTCCTTTTGGATCAGGAAAAACTGTTACACAGCAGCAACTTGCAAAGTGGAGTGACACTGATATTGTGGTTTATATCGGATGTGGAGAACGTGGAAACGAAATGGCCGATGTACTGAATGAATTCCCGGAACTGGAAGACCCAAAGACCGGAAGGCCACTCATGGAACGTACAGTTCTTATCGCAAACACATCCAATATGCCTGTAGCTGCTCGTGAAGCATCTGTTTATACAGGTATTACCATTGCTGAGTATTACCGTGACATGGGTTATGATGTATCTCTCATGGCAGATTCAACTTCCAGATGGGCAGAAGCAATGAGGGAAATTTCTTCCAGGCTTGAAGAAATGCCCGGTGAAGAAGGATATCCAGCATATCTGTCCGCCAGGCTTTCTGAATTCTATGAACGTGCAGGAGCAGTCCATTCCCTGGCAGGTCTTGATGGTTCCATTACTGTCATCGGTGCAGTCTCACCTCCCGGTGGTGACTTCTCCGAGCCGGTTACACAGAATACCCTGCGTATCGTAAAGGTATTCTGGGCACTGGATGCAAAACTGTCCCAGAAGAGACACTTCCCTGCAATTGACTGGCTTACCAGTTACAGTCTTTACAATGACAGGCTTGCAGGTTGGTTTACAGAAAATGTCGGCAGCGACTGGAATGAACTAAGGGATAATGCAATGGATATTCTTCAGGAAGAAGCAGAACTTCAGGAAATCGTGCAACTCGTAGGTTCAGATGCACTCCCTGAGGACCAGCAGCTTACCCTTGAAATTGCCAGGATGCTTCGTGAATACTTCCTGCAGCAGAACGCTTTCCATCCCGTGGACACATTCTGTCCCTTTGACAGGCAGTATAAACTTCTGAAATCTGTATCGCAGTTTGGTGAAAAGGCAACCGATAAAATGGAAAATGGTGTCCCCATCAACAAGATCATGGAAATGGAGTCCAAGGATGAACTTGCCAAGGTCAAATATGAAGAAGACTTTGATGCAGCCCTTGAAACAATCATGGCAAAGATGGATGAAGAGTTCACACAGCTTGGAGGCAACTGAAAATGACCAAAGAATACAAAACCATTGTAGATATTGCAGGACCACTCATATTCCTTGAAAAAACAGAGCCTGTAGGATATGGGGAACTTGTTCAGATTAATCTCCCTGATGGGACCACCAAGAGAGGTCAGGTCCTTGATACCTCCGCAGATGTGGTTGTTGTACAGGTTTTCGAAGGAACTCAGGGTCTGAATGATGAATCCGGTGTAGTATTCAGTGGAGATACCATCAAACTTCCTGTTGCAAAAGATCTTCTCGGTCGTATCCTCTCCGGGTCTGGAGAACCCCTTGACGGCGGTCCAAGAATTATCCCCGAAAAAAGGGTAGATGTGAATGGGGCTTCAATGAACCCTTTTTCCAGGAGACCACCTGATGAATTTATCCAGACAGGAATATCCACGATTGACGGTACAAACACTCTTGTAAGAGGACAGAAACTTCCTATCTTCTCTGGATCAGGTCTGCCACACAATGAGATTGCTCTTCAGATTGCAAGACAGGCAAAAGTACCCGGTTCTGAGGAAGATTTCGCTGTGGTGTTTGCTGCAATGGGTATCACCAATGAGGAAGCCCAGTCATTCATGGAAGACTTTGAGAAGACAGGTGCTCTTGAAAGAGCGACAGTTTTCCTCAATCTTGCAGATGACCCTGCAGTCGAACGTATAATCACCCCGAGGATGGCACTGACAGCAGCAGAGTATCTTGCATACGAACACGATATGCATGTACTTGTAATCATGACTGATATTACTAACTATTGTGAAGCACTCCGTCAGATGGGTGCAGCCCGTGAAGAAGTGCCCGGTAGACGTGGATATCCCGGTTACATGTACACTGACCTTGCATCCCTCTATGAACGTGCAGGTGTAATCAAAGGTAACAAGGGATCTGTAACCCAGTTTTCCATCCTGACTATGCCTGGTGACGATATAACCCACCCGATACCCGATCTTTCCGGTTATATCACCGAAGGCCAGATTGTAGTATCCCGTGATCTTCACAGGAAGGGTATCTACCCACCAATCGATGTGCTACCATCCCTTTCCCGTCTGATGAACTCCGGTATAGGGGAAGGTAAGACAAGAGATGACCATAAGGCAGTATCCGATCAGTTGTATGCCGGATATGCTGAAGGACGTGATCTTCGTGGACTGGTTGCAATCGTCGGTAAAGAATCCCTTTCCGAAAGAGACCAGAGAATCCTGGAATTTGCCGATCTTTTCGAAGACCGTTTTGTAAGACAGGCAAAAGATGAGGACAGGAATATCGAAGATACCCTGTCCATAGCATGGGAAATCCTTTCCGAGCTTCCGGAAGCACAGCTTACCAGGATAGACAACAAGTATATCGATAAATATCACCCTGCACATCAAAATGCAGAGTGAACAAAGAGTGATCCACTATGGGCACAAAGGATGTTAAACCAACTCGTTCCGAACTTATTGAACTGAAGAAAAAGATAAAACTGTCCCAGAGCGGCCACAAGCTGCTTAAAATGAAAAGGGATGGTCTTATCCTGGAATTCTTTGAGATTTTGAACAAGGCCAAGGGTGTAAGGAACGAACTGGATGACGCCTATGATAATGCCACTGAAAAAATAGGGATCGCTGAGGCAGTCGAGGGCAGAATGGTAATAAAATCCACTGCTCTTGCTCTCAAAGATGGACCAGAAATAAGTCTTGAAAGCCACAATATTATGGGTGTGGTGGTCCCTAAGATCGAAGCATCCAGTGTGCATAAACCCATCAACAAAAGGGGATACGGTATTCTCGGAACAAGCTCCTACATCGATGAAACTGTCGATTCATATGAGATCCTTGTTGACAAGATTATTCTTGCAGCAGAGATTGAGACCACTATGAAGAGGTTACTTGACGACATCGAGAAAACAAAAAGGCGTGTTAATGCCCTTGAATTCAAAGTAATTCCCGAAATGCAGGAAGCAATGGACTTCATCCGTTTCCGGCTGGACGAGATGGAACGTGAAAACACCTTCCGCTTAAAGAGGATTAAGGCATAATGCCTACCGCAGCACCTGATCGGCCTAGACTGGCCGACAGGCTTTTTTTTAGAATCACACAACCCCACAACCTTGCGCGTATTCTGCGCTGGGCATGGTTAATATCCCTTATGATGCTGGTATTTGGTTATCTTATCATTTATTTCAGGATTTCAGATTACTTGAATATCTGATTACATAATTGATTGGAACCATTCAGTAAAGTATATATATCTTCTTCCACTATATATAAACCGATAAATAGACAACATGCGGTTCTACTAGTTGTGATATTTTGCTCAACAAAGGTGATATACCTATTTAATTTCATTTTGCCTGCGTTATTTTTTAGCTGTGCGTATGGTCTTATGCAACTTTTGCAGGCAAATTCATTCAATAAGTAATTATAAGTTAAAAATGTGGTACATTTATGACACAGCACACACAAACACAAAAAGAAATAGCTAAAAAAATCGATTCTGATACTGTTATTGCCAACTGGAAGGACTGGAGATGGCAACTCAAGCATTCCATCGGTGATATAGATACATTTGAAACCTTGCTTGGCATCAAATTCAAACCCGGGGAAAAGGATAAACTCAAACAAACCCTGGAAAAATTCCCATTATCCGTGACTCCTTATTATCTCTCTCTTATAGACGCCGATGATTTCAGGAATGATCCCATATTCCTGCAGGCTTTTCCTTCACCAAAGGAGCTGGACATCGATGAAGATGACCTTGAAGATCCTCTCTCTGAGGAGGAGGATAGTCCTGTTGAGGGGATCACACACAGGTATCCGGACAGGGTATTGTTCCATATAAGTAACACCTGTTCGATGTACTGCAGGCACTGTACACGTAAGAGAAAAGTGGGAGATGTGGATTCCATTCCTACCAAAGATGCAGTCTCTGAAGGACTGGAATACATCAGGAATACCCCACAGGTACGGGATGTCCTGCTTTCGGGCGGAGATCCTTTTATGTTGCCTGATGCTTATCTGGACTGGATTCTGACACAATTGAGAGAAATACCTCATGTAGAGGTAATTCGTATCGGTACAAGGATGCCTGTGGTGCTTCCTTACAGGGTAACTGATAATCTTGTAGAAATACTCAAAAAGCATCATCCTCTCTGGATCAATACCCACTTCAACCATCCACGTGAAGTAACAGAATCTTCCAGAGAAGCCCTGCGTAAACTTGCAGATGCAGGAATCCCCCTCGGAAACCAGACGGTGTTGCTTTCAGGAGTGAATGACTGCCACAGAATCATGAAAAAGCTTGTACAGAAACTTGTGCAAAACCGTGTACGTCCTTATTACCTCTACCAGTGCGACCTTTCGGAAGGCCTGTCCCATTTCCGCACTCCGGTGGGCAAGGGTATAGAGATAATGGAACACCTCATCGGCCACACAAGTGGTTTTGCAGTTCCGACCTATGTTATCGATGCTCCCCACGGAGGAGGTAAGATACCTGTCATGCCTTCCTATCTCATATCCTGGTCCACCAACAGGGTTATTTTGCGTAACTATGAAGGTGTGATCACTTCCTATAAAGAACCGGATTCCTATGAGCCGATATACTGTGACCGTAAATGTGAAGAGTGTAAACTCCAGCTTAAACTTGATGATGCAGCTGAATATAAATCTACAGGTATTGCAAAACTGCTTGCCGATCATGATGAAGTTGTAAGTCTTGTACCGGAAGATACCGAAAGAATGGAGAGAAGGGACGTTGAGTGATATAATCGAAAAAATAGGCAACTCCCTGATCCAGCACGGTACGTACAATAATCGTATTTACCTTATGAAACTGGATATTGGCGATCTGCCGGATCTTATACCTGAAATGGATCGGTTGGCAGAAAAACGCGGCTACAACAAGATATTTGCAAAAGTCCCTGCAGATTCCAGAGATGTTTTTGAAGCAAAGGGATATGTGAAGGAGGCCGGAGTACCCGGCTACTATTCCGGCAAGAAGGAAGCCCTGTTCATGTGTAAATATTTCACAGGGAACAGGCAGGAAGACACACAGGTTGAGGATGACCGGATTATCTCCACTGCCAAAGATAAGGCAGGAGACATCATGAATCCTGAATTACCCGAAGGTTTCCTGATACGGATGTGTACGGAAGCGGATGTACCTGCAATGGCAGAGATCTACGCCGAAGTATTTCCTACATATCCTTTTCCTATCCAGGACCCGGCCTACCTGAAAAAGACCATGGAAGATAATGTTGTATATTTCGCAGTTGAATATAAAGGTAACATAGTTGCCCTTTCCTCTTGCGAGATCGATTTTGAAAACCGGAATGCGGAAATGACCGACTTTGCTACACTCCCTCAGTTCAGGGGAATGGGGATGTCCACTTCTCTCCTCTCAAGAATGGAAAAAGAAATGGATAAGAAAGGGATCCTTACCCTGTATACCATCGCCCGGGCCGCGTCCTATGGTATGAATACTGTTTTTGCAAGGCTTGGGTATGAATTTACCGGAAAACTTGTTCAAAATACCAATATATCCGGTAATCTTGAGAATATGAATGTATGGTACAAGCGTATTTGAGTAACTCTTAAATAAACATTCTCCATATAATTCAGTTTATTATATCCATTTCAAGTTCATTCTGTGTTACATGTAAATAAGTGATTCCTCCGGCCTTCACATCATAGTCTATTGTCACTGAAGAAGTGTCATAATCTACCGGATCACTATTACCAGGACTATTAATATTAAACACCACAGAACCATCTTTTGTCAACAATTTCAAATAGTGCTGTGTGAGATTATTAAGCGAAAATGATGTATTTGTGCTATTGATAACAACATCGGGAAGTTCAGTTGTATCTCCCGAAAAATTCCATGAAAAATCCGGGTCTGCACCGTTTTTGTTGGGAGGAGCATATTTCATCATAAATGAATCATTTAGGAAATCCACTGTGCTTTCGCCGTTATTTACCTGAAATACATCCTTCCCTTCCCATTTTTCTATATACTCAGATCCCACGGATTTATCCTTATAGGTAACTTCAATCTCCAACTGGTCATTACCACCACTTTTGGAAAGGCTGTATATCAGAGTCTTTGTACCCGAAATTGCTTTTATTTCGTAGTTGGATGGATTCAGGCCCTGACTGCCAGCCGCTTCTAAATTCATATAAAAATCATAGATAGGCAGAGTCTTTGATGCATTTACAGCCCCTATTTCAATCTGGTTGGTAAGGGTTGTTGTTCCCATGGGGGGAACTACATCCAGTTCAATAATTGCGGTCTTATTCACATCATCTTTTTCTGCATTGGTATAGGTCATTGACTCCGCATAATTGGCCCATGCATCATAATATTCACTTTCAATATAGATATAGACCTTGTCAGAGGTCACGGGATTTGTTCTTGACGGCGATATGGATGTGTTGGGATACAAGACAAAAGGCCTGTTGTCCGATGTTACGGCAATGTTTACTTCTCCTTCTCCTGACGTTGAGGAGGAGCCATTGATCGTCATTATAGGTAAAGTGAGTGTTTCCCCGTTGTAATGAAATTCCGGGGGTGAAACCATTACAGAACCGCCATTTTCCCTGTACTTTGACCAGACGCCACCACCTTCATAAGCAATCTTCCTTTCATCGAGAGTATATTCAAAGGTACCCAATGAGCAATTGACTATAGGGGTAGAATTTGTAGTGTTCTGGATGACGATTCTTATATTACTGTTGTCGGAATATTCACCGTTAACACCAACTTCGCCTCCCATGAGGGAAAACGATGTAGTCTGGAGAGGAGATTCTCCGAGGGCTACTTTACTCATACGGGAGTCAAGAATCGTAAAAGCCTGTTCTACGTTTTGTGATTTGGAATTATCCTTCAGTTCATCAATTGCAGGGACGCTGTAAACCATCATTGCACTGATGGATACCACAGTAAGAGCAAACATGAGCAGAATACCAATAACAGAAGAGACTGCCTTACAGGAGACGGATAGGTTACTCATTCGTATCATATATCCACCATTATTCCACTCTCACCTTCATAGGTGAATGAGTTATATATACGTCTATATTTTCGGAAAAATCCTCTTTCCTTAAATGTACAGTTGTATTTGTTTCGTCTCTGTTTATTACCTGCATACCCATTGTTTCATTCAGGTAATTTTCCCAGCCAGTATAATAATCACTTTTCACAGTAATATCTACAGATGATACATTTTCATAAGAAAATACCGATGAATACCCTCCGTCTGCAATAACTCTGATCAATCCCTCTCCCGAAATTCCATTTGAACCCATTACTGCAGCAACAGGTATTATCATATTGTTGTCAGAAAGGACAAAACCGGGTTTTTTGACCATAATTGTGCCTTCATTTCCATATTTTGCCCAGACACCCGTATTTTCATAAGCTACTGCAGTTTCTTCATAAGAATGCTTTATTTCTCGCATTTGCCTTTTGAATGTTTGATTCTCCAAACCTGCAGATGAAGAATTCCAGGTCTGCATTGTTACATTGATAGTACTGGTGCCGCTGACCAGGGCATTGCCTCCATACATTTTTAGTTCAACTGATTGTGAGGGAGCCATATCGAAAACGACTTTGTTTATATTTTCACCTAGTACAATATGGCTCTGCTTTATATTTTCGGTATGGCCGTGCTCCTGGATATTTTGAAGAGCAGGATAACCTGCAACTCCTATTATAGATATGGCTATTAGCATTATTCCAAGTATCAATATGGTATCAACTACTTCTGACACTGCTCCTTCGGACTTGAATATTTTTTTGGGAACAATATGCATGAGATCGCCATTTTTTAGTGGACTTCTATTATCTCCGTAGTACTGTTGTAAAAGAAGTAATGCTCACCTGTTACACTGTTTATCGTAGCGGATTCTATATCTGTTGTTGTCAATTCATAGGGTATCTGGACCCTGGTTTCAGCAATGCCGTCGGATTCAAATATTATTTCATGTGTTTGGTTTGAAATTTGCATATAATAATATTCATCCGCTATTTTCATAGGTAACACAATATCGGATTGTATTTCTTCAACATTACCTCCGGATTTTCTGGTAAGGTTTATTGTTGTATCAATCTTAGTAAGCTGAAGAGCAATGCTACTGCCATGTATTTCGAATTGTTCCCGCATAACGGAATGTTCATTCCGATCCATCATTACATAGGAAGAATTCATCACAGACATAAATACCATGATCGTTATTACAAATGTCAATATAAAACCAATAGCTGTAGAAACTGCCCTCCTGTCATGGTATATTTTTTGCATATTAATCACTCACGGGACCGTTACGGGCAAGGTCACATTGATTTTGTTTTTACTTGAAGAGATAGCCACCGTTGCATTGATCATCTTGTATCTCTCACACCTGAATGATTCACCGTCAGTGAGTTCTCCTGATAGTGAATACAGTCCAATAACATTGCTTGAGTTTAAATATTTCAGACTGTATGTCTTCCCTGCTGTACTGTTGTCAAACTGGTAAGTTTCATTTTTGATATCTATTGGGATATGGTCGATGTTATAGGTTTGATTTGAAACATTAACCTTTATATTACTCCCCTCCTCATACATTTTCATAAACCAGATGGATGAACCGGATTGATCTAAGGCATGCACCTCGAAAGGTTCTGATATATCCCCCAGATTACTGGTATTAACTTCCATTGTGAAATTATCCGTAGCATTCACATTATCGATTATCGTCCAGTTCTCCTGCCCTGAGGATAAACCGTTTTTTGTAAAATATGCATCCTGGAGAGTACTGTTGGTAAATGAAAACGATACTCCCTTATATGCATATAATATCGTAACTTCACGGGAATAATTTTCAAGATAGCGACTGAAGACTGTATGATTGAAAGAAGAACCTGTGGTTGCATTGTAATAGGCTGCCTTTGTTGCTTCATCGGTCATACGGGCAATATTGGATACTTCAAAATAACTTATATCATTATTTGATTCAGAGGCTATGTTACTTGCATAAATAATATTATTTAGCATTACAGTTGAAACTACAACCATAAATCCTATGGTAAATGCAGCGAGCAGCAACATCTGTCCTGAATCATTAGATTTATCCATCATTCACTCCCTTTTTTACATACGCCACATTGTGAGTTTTACATCAACTATATTGTAGAAATCCGTTGTATTGTCCATATCTGGAATTGAAGTTCTGTTCTCAAAGGAAGAGGGATTTGCAAGGTCGTTATTTGAAAGTACAACTTTCCTTGAAACTATCACAGCATTATCAGAGGGGTCACCGTTGTATATGTAAGGCGATGTGAGAGTATTTTCTGAATCCAGCCTGAATGTAAATTCCATATTGTGGCCGATTCCTTTTGCTACCAGAGTTTGCTGCAGTAATTCTTTGACCGGACCACTGATAGTATCACTGCTGTTTGTCCTGGATATGTAATGAGTAGCGTTCCAGACATATTCATCACCACTCCACCCTATGATCTCTTTTTTGAGTTGAGAATCCTGATCATATTGTGAATGATCAAGTGCCATTACCATATCCTGGCCCAGGGTATATAGCTGTGATTCAATGTGTGCATTTGCTGTAGAAGATGTCAAAGGAGTAATTGTGGTTGCCTGAACGGCAAATATGAGTACCCCGATCATTACCATCGCTGCCATTATGGCTTCAAGTGTGTGAAGTTGTGCCGAATCATCATTACGAAAAATAAATTTCAGTGCCAATTTACCACACCCTGACAGATATTGTGGCGGTTTGCACATTATTGTTTTCTGAATCTTCAAAAAGAACAGTTCTTTTTGTTTGTCCTATGTTTCCAACAGAAGGCAGTGGCTTTCCAGCCATGTATATTGTCGATGAATTATGTTCGAGAGTTATATTCAGATCATAACTACTAAATTCCCCTTTTAACCCGAGAGAGGACAAAGTCGTTTCATAACTGTTATTTAACAATGAAAAAAAAGTTTCCGTATTTTCGCGGTTAATGAGGTTGGTAGTGGTCATATCTCCAGAACCCATTTCTTTTTCTGTGATAGTTACTGCCACACGATCTGCAATCAGGGTTACTTCATCTGATTCAGAATTAAATGGCGTAAACAACCCGGAAGTATAATTGAACACAAAAAAAATTGCAAATATAAAAATTGTAATTGCGGCCAGATAATCGATTGTAATCTGGCCATCTAAGCCTGTTTTAAGCGTATTATCTTTCCTTGACCTGTATGTCATCATATTTCAGTCCATTCAAAAGATGCCAGAATATAACTATATGTTACCGATTCCTCAAGTATGTTTATTTAATAATATGAATTATAAAAATATGGCGATGAATGTTGATAGTATTGAAAGTGCCTTCTGTGTGTACCAATATGTAAAATTTATGTACACAAAAAAACAAAAGAAAAAATTAAAGGGACCTCTGTACCCCTTCATTTGTATCAGATGATGTGTCATCAATTTCTTCAAAATCTGCCACATAGGTATATGAGGTATCATTATTTTCTATCATACGATATGTGACTACCACAGATGCGATCACAACAATCGGAGTAGTAATCAGTGAACCAATAACTACATAGCTGCCGATGGCACTGATTATCCAGAGAATGATGGAGATGATTGCCGTATCCAGGAAATTGTTTTTTCCAATCTCAATACTTTCCTTGATGGCATCAACTCCACTGTAGCCCCTGATGACAAGTAACGGAAAAGCATACAGTAACAGTATGGAAAGGATAATTCCCGGTATTATGAGCAGCATATAGCCAACTAATAACAGAACAGCCGCCACAATAGCGAAACCCCAACTTCTCACGAAATGATCAAATCCACTGAATACATCTTTGTAATCAATAGGCTCTCCCTTAACACCCCTGACAGCCATATCTACCAGCCCATAGAACAGCGGGGCAATTGTCACAATAAGA